>NZ_JBGTZC010000001.1:0-104608 GCF_041807725.1 Streptococcus sp. E17BB | reverse complement strand
GGTTTCAGAAACTTTGAAAAGACAAAACTCGCATTTTCATTGCCATAAACATAAAACGAGAGAAGACAAGAACTGTCCTCTCTCGGTGTTAAGTGGGTCAACCCACTACAGTTGACAAAGAGCCCTTTGTTTCATATGTGCCTTTTCCATTGTTCAAAAAGCTCTACAGTCTCTGTGGTGGTCTTATCCACTAGAGACTGTAGAGCTGAAATTTGTCTACACTTCTTTTGTCAACATAAGAGGTTTTTAGTCCTTATCTTCCTTAACATACTGGTATAAACTAATGAGCAAGGAAATGAAACTCCATAGAAGAATTAACAAAATAAATAACTTCGTCGGCTGTCTTATGGATGGAAATTGTGTTAAAACTAGAAAAAGTGATTGAATGAAAATTAAACTTTGAAGAAAAATGAAAAGCAATCCAAACTTCATAAAATTATTTTACCCCCTATCCATGTTAATCATAACATCCATTTTATTATAAACATTTGGGTCATGTGTAGCGATAATGATCAGACGATTAGTTGTCTTCAGACCGAGTATGAGTTTAATAATTTCCTGAGCGTTTTTTGCATCTAGCGAAGCTGTCGGTTCATCAGCTAATAGAATTGGGGAATCTTTTAAGATGGTTTTAGCAATCGCTACTCTCTGAGCCTCTCCACCAGATAATGAAAAAATTTTTCTACTTAAATCTAAAGATAGATTTACCTCTTGTAGCGCACGGAGCATTTGCTGCTTTTTCTCTGCTTCATCCAATTTTTTACCAATAAAGGCTAAGTCTAAATTTTCTTTAATTGTTCTATTATCCATTAACCCATAATTTTGAAAAAGGTAGCTAACATAATCCTTAAAATAAACTTTTTCTTTAATATTCTTTAACGGAGTGCCATCCACAAAAACCTCTCCTTCATCAACCGATTCTAGCTTACCAATAATATTGAGCAAAGTTGTTTTTCCAGTTCCAGACTCACCTACTATACCATATGTTTTCCCTCTCTCGAAATAATAATCTGATTTTGAAAATAAGATTTTTTCCTCAAAAGACTTACTTACTTGACGAAGTTCAATCATACTGACCTCCTTTTAAATAACGGACGTAAATTCCTTTTTCTTTTTGCATAACCACAAAAAATACAATGAGTGAACATAACAGATAAGCAATAGGTACCATGACAATAGTAATAGAGAATCCTATAAAGAATGCAATGAGTGACAGACACAAATGGATGATTAGCATTAACATCAGAGGTAAGCGATGTAAAGCCAGTAAAGAATAGCCAGCCAACCGTTTGATCAAAAATTCTCTACGCCCTTGATAAAAATAGATTGTTACTAACAATTTTATTAATAGTAGTGAGCTAATACCACCAACAAGCATAACTGTAAACAAACTATTACGTTTTATTTCTAACTGTTGTATTTTTTGTAAGATGGCATATTTCCCATTTGTTAAAGCTCCTAATGCCGATGTCATCTGATGTTTTTTGATTAATTCTAAAACCTTTTCAGGCGAAGCGACTAAAATATTTGAGGGTATAAAATTTTCAACTGAAATTTTTTCAATAACTATAATGGGATACTTAACAAAAACTTCATTCGACCAAAGTTGCCCAACGCTTGAAAACACAGGAAAGACAAAGACTTTTTCTCCCCCGTTATAGCTAGCAAAACTGAGGACTGAATCTGGATAAGGGTTTTCATAGGGGATATTATCAGGTAAGAAACCTCGCTCTAAAAAGGTCCGCCATGCCTTAGACAAATTATCAAATTGATTCACCTCTTGAGGTAATAAAACAAGTCGATCATGCTCTTTCAAGTTAGCGATCCTTGCTTTTGTCTCCTTATCTAAATTCAGGGAGACTTCTTCTATAAACTGTTCATTGACATAAATAACATTCGATACGTTCTCTGGTGTTGGGGAAAAGCTCCCTTTATTTGGGGTATCAATCATAGCCATATGATCTAAGGTTGTTTCCACCGATAATGTCGGAACTTCACTTAGCAAATCACTAATAAAGACTTCCCATTGTTGGCTGTTTACCATGCCCCCGTCATCTAAAGAAGTCAGTTGATAAAAATCTGATTTATTCGACCATTCTTGGTAACCAGCAGAAAGTGTGTTTAAGTCATTCTGAATTCCTGTCGCACCATAAACACTAGACATCACCGATACTAGGCTTAGTAGCTGTATGACCAAGACTAATATAGCCATCAATCGAACGGGAACTTTTCCCTTGATGGCATGAATAATTGGTTGTTGTTGAAGGATATGATAAAACAAGTGAGACAGAAAAAAATTAATCCCTAACAATAAAATCGTCCATACTATCAAAGGAGAAGAAACAATAAAGAAAGCTATCAGGGTTAACATGCCTGTAGCGGATAAGAAACTAATAACCCCCAAAATATGGAGAAGAAACAATAAAATAATAAATAGGCTTGAGGTAGTGACCTCTTGTAAAGCAATATCATATTTTCCTTGACCAGATAGTCGTTTAACACCAATATTTTTTAGTTCTGATATATAGTCCGATAATATTAGCGTTGCATAGACCACCAAAACAACTAAGGCAATCATTATACTCTGTGGTATTGTCAACATTAACCTTAGCAAAGCAAAATGCTGGTTTGTTGGAAAAACCACCACTTGATTGCCAAGTTCATTTAAGCGCTGGCTAAGTTGATCGGCACTTAAATGTCCATCGACAATAACATATAAAGTATTATGGGGACTATCACGAATGAATTGGGCATCGCTTTGTATCGGGAAAATATCAGGTAACCGTTCGCCTCCAATCGGCACATAAGTATTTTCCAATAAACCTGTGTCATTATTTTTCGGAGAAACAATTCTCCTTGCCAGAATTAGACCTTCTTCTTTACTAATTTTTTCTAACTGTTCTGGAAGATCAATCGTAGATTTTTCCACAAAAATAATCTCTGAGTACCCGTAAGAAATCTCATTTCCATAACGTTGAATAAAAACAAGACCTAGAACAGTTAACACTAAAAACGTGACGAGTAAAAGCAGTCTGTTCAATCGTTTATACATAGGTCACCTCAACTATAGGACTAAAATGGCTAAAAGAGAGGGCAAATGACCTCTCTTCCTCCGTTACCGAATAGCATTGCCATTAGAATCATAGTGATTAACCGGATGGTAATAAAATGAAGCAGGGGCCCAAACATTTCCTATAGAGGAGTACGCCCAAACACCTGAACCTGCATTAGCCCAGTTTTTTGCTCCATTATTACGATTGACCACTTTGGCACCGTTCTTATTGTGTGAGTGATAATAATTTGAATAGGTATAAAAAGTCCCGTAACCATAGTTCCATGTGCCACCGTCGACTTCAACTGCACTAGCAATCAAGCCACTAGAAATAACAATAGCACCAGCTAAGATACATGTATATAAGGCATTTTTAATCTTTTTCATAATATAATTCCTTTCTAAAATAAAGATATGGGATTTTGGCGTAGTTATTTTTCCTAAAACGCCTCTCTCTAACACTAAACCTAATTTGGATTCGCTTTCATGGTATCATGTTTTTTTTAAAATGTCAAATAAATCTACTCATTTTTTCGTTTTCATGTACAAATCTATACCATAAGATATGCGTTAAGATATGCGTTCTTGTGTCATGATGGATTGGCTTAAGATAAAATTATGGGGGTAAAAGGCTAGGACTTTTGCTGGTTTTATGATACAATAAAAGTAACCAGACAGCCGAAAGGCTTTTTTTCTAAACAATCAATTAACAAAGGAGATGTGACATGTCACTATTAGATAGTTTTGATAAGGGTTGGTTTGTGCTACAAACCTACTCAGGATATGAAAATAAGGTTAAAGAGAACCTCTTACAACGAGCGCAAACCTATAATATGCTTGAGAATATTTTGCGCGTGGAGATTCCGACACAGACGGTCAACGTTGAAAAAAATGGTGAAACAAAAGCTGTCGAAGAAAATCGTTTCCCAGGCTATGTCTTGGTTGAGATGGTCATGACTGATGAGGCTTGGTTCGTGGTGCGGAACACCCCAAACGTCACAGGGTTTGTCGGCTCTCACGGAAACCGTTCAAAACCGACCCCGCTCTTGGAAGAAGAAATCAGAGCCATTTTGGTATCAATGGGACAAAGTGTGGACATTATCGACACCAACATTAATCCAGGAGACATGGTTCAGATTATCGATGGCGCCTTTATGGGACAAGAAGGGCGTGTGGTTGACATTGACAATAACAAAGTCAAGATGATGATCAACATGTTTGGTACAGAAATCGCAGCAGAGTTGGAACTTTATCAGATTGCAGAGTTGTAAGGTCAGTGCTAACGGCTAGTTATCTCTGGTTCAGGCAAACTTAGAGATACCGTTAAACAAGGGTACGGACATCGTTCGGCGACTGATAAGAATAACGAAATGAGGAATATAAATGAAAAGCATCTATAGTACCAAAGTCTACAACACGGGAGGTCGTGTCGGACAAGCCTTTACAGAGGATAAGTCTTTTCAGGCAACGGTAGTCCAACCAGGCACTAAGCAAGAAGGCGCAACAAACCCAGAACAGTTATTTGCAGCAGGCTATGCGTCGTGTTTTAACGGTGCTTTGTATGCTGTTCTTAAACAAAAAGATATTGTGGCAGAGGCAACAGTTTCAGCCACTGTTACACTTTACGCTTTGCCAGCAGCGGATTTGCCAAATGTTCAGCTGGGTGTTGCGATTGAGGGTCATATCGAGGGACTTACTTTGTCCGAGAGTCAGGAACTACTAGATTTTGCTCATACGGTGTGCCCTTATTCAAAAGCTGTTGCGGGTAATATAGATGTGACGGTTACCGCTGTTTAAGAGCGATTCCCTTAGCTGATGAGCCGTTACACGACCTCTCGATGCCCTCGCCAGCCAGAGGAGTGATTTGGTGGAGGAGCAATTCTTGACATCAGGGAACGAGAGGCAGCCCAAAGATGCCTGTTTGAAGAGGCAGATTGAGCGCGCAGAGCTCGCTACAGTCGTGAGAGCTGTAAAAGTTGATAATATCAGCGCATTTTAGGGGCTAGTTGCTGTGCAGCTTGTGATTTCCCTCCTTCAAGGTCCGTACGCCTTGAAGCACTCAAACACTGTGTCTGGTTTAATTGACGATAAAAAGTGGAGCAATAAGCTGCCCTAGCCTTATCAGTTAACTAAAATCATTTGACGAAATATGCATTTTATCGTAAAATGAAAGAATGGATAAAACTGGCGACTGCCAAGACAGTAAGGAGCACACCTTGACATTAGACGTATTTGCAGGACAAGAAAAAACAGAACTTTCAATGATTGAAGTTGCCCGAGCCATTTTAGAAGAGCGTGGTCGTGATAACGAGATGTTTTTCAGTGACTTGGTCAATGACATTCAACGCTACCTAGAAAAAACCGATGCGGAGATTCGTTCAGCCTTACCTTATTTTTATGCTGATTTAAATACTGACGGTAGCTTTATTCCCCTCGGTGAAAACAAATGGGGTCTGCGTTCGTGGTATGCTATCGACGAAATTGATGAGGAAATCATCACGCTGGAAGACAATGATGACGACGAGGACGCGCCAAAACGTAAGAAAAAACGCGTTAATGCGCTTGCTGGTGATGATGACATCGACTACAGCGATGATGACCCAGAAGATGAAGACTATGGTCGTGGTGATGACCAAGAGTTAGAGTATGACGATGATAATGCTGACGATGAAAAATCTGAAGTTGACAGTTATGATAGCGAGCTAAACGAAATTGACATCGATGCCCCGCTTGATGATGACGACAGCAGTGTTGCCCTTGATGACGAGGATGATTTTTCAGAAGATGAAGAGGTTTAAGACTTCTCTTGTCTGCGTGGACAAGGCACTTTTGAACTAATCATAGCTTTAGCTTATGGCACCTTGTTCGGTAGTAGAGCATAGGGTAACGTCTCTCGTACCGAATGGTTTATTTTAGCATCGTGCTACGAGTCAGATAAGTCAGTCAAAACAGCCTAGTTAAGGACTTGGTTCTGGATGTTACAGGACTAAGTCTTTTTGCTTCTAGCCATAGCAATTGCTGTGGAAAGGTGCAGGTATCTTTCAGAAAATCAAGTTATCGCTAGAGAGTGTTACTTGGCAACAGAAACTAGTTGTTAACCATCTTATGCTAAGCTATCTAGTCAATTAGACTGAATTTGATTTATTCTTGTCAGCTATCTTGGGAGGGAAATCGGAGACGCGCCTTTTTGTGATTAGTTTTTAGGTATGGTATAATGGTAAAAAAGATATGTTGAGGACGAATATGCCATTACTTTACCAATCAACTCGTGATGCAAAAAACCGTGTCACTGCTAGTCAGGCCATTTTGCAAGGTTTGGCGACGGACGGTGGGCTCTTTACACCGACGGATTTGCCTGTTGTCCATCTGGACTGGGATCACCTGTCATCGGCCAGCTACCAAGAGGTGGCTCAGCTGATTTTGTCAGCTTTTTTGGATGATTTCACGCCAGAAGAGCTGGCGCACTGCATTCAATCTGCCTATGATGACAAGTTTACTAGCTCTGCCATTGCCCCCATTCGCAAGGAAGGCAATAGCTATATCCTTGAGCTGTTTCATGGGTCCACCATTGCGTTTAAGGATATGGCGCTGTCTATTTTGCCGTATCTGTTGACCACAGCGAGCCTCAAGCAGGGAACAGACAAGAAAATCGTTATTCTGACGGCGACTTCTGGTGACACGGGCAAGGCGGCTATGGCTGGCTTTGCAGATGTAGCAGGTACAGACATTATCGTCTTTTACCCTAAAGGTGGGGTTTCTAAGATTCAGGAATTGCAGATGACCATACAGGAAGGAGCGAACACTCACGTGGTGGCGATCGAGGGGAATTTTGACGATGCCCAGACAGCGGTCAAGAAAATGTTTAATGATGAGACGCTGCGGGAGCGTTTGGCGCAGGCGGGCTATCAGTTCTCTTCTGCCAATTCGATGAACATTGGTCGCTTGGTGCCACAGATTGTCTACTATGTCTATGCCTATGCTCAGCTGGTGTCGCAAGGAGAAATTGTAGCAGGTGATGCGATCAATATCGCTGTTCCGACGGGTAACTTTGGGAACATTCTCGCGACCTACTATGCTCGTCAGATTGGTCTGCCTGTCCACAAGCTGATTTGTGCGTCTAATGACAACAAGGTCTTGACCGACTTTTTTGCCAGCAAAACTTATGACAAGAAGCGAGACTTTCGTGTGACGACCAGCCCATCTATGGACATCTTGGTATCGTCTAACTTGGAGCGCTTGATTTTCCATTTGGTGGGCAATAGCACAGCTAAGACCAAGGAGCTGATGGAGCAGCTAGCGATAGCTGGGGAGTATAGCCTGACTGAGTTTGATCCTGCTATCTGGGACTTGTTTGAGGCGGGATTTGCCACAGAAGAGCAAACTGCAGCTGACATCAAACGCCTCTATGAGGAAACGGGCTATGTCCAAGACCCGCATACAGCAGTGGCGTCCAGCGTCTACCAAGCTTACCGTACACGGACAGGAGATGAGACCCCAACCGTGATTGCTTCGACAGCGAGTCCCTATAAATTCCCACGCGTAGCCGTCTCTGCCATCACAGGAGTAGACAGCGGGGACGACTTTGTTGCCGTAGAGGAGCTAATAGACATCTCTCAGGTGGCTTTGCCAAAAGCTGTTGATGGTTTGCAGACCGCTACCATCCGCCACGACAAGGTGGTGGCAGTCGCTGACATGCAAGCAGCGGTAGAGAGCTATCTGGGTTTGTGAGAATTATGACTTATAGAGGAGCGAGGATGGATGTCTGAGCTCTTTTTTGGAGAATTATGTATTATAAAAAATTGTTGCGCATCGCTCTTCCCGCCATGGGAGAGAATGTCCTGCAAATGTTGATGGGGACGGTGGATGCTTATTTGGTGGCTCAGCTGGGAATTGTCGCCGTTTCTGCTGTTTCGGTTGCCAACAATGTGCTCAGTATTTATCAGGCAGTTTTTGTCGGTTTAGCTACAGCAGCCAGCAGTCTTGTTGCAAGGCAGGCTAAAGCTGCTGACAAGGTTGCTTTCATCGGACAAACGGTCGTTTTGACAGCTCTCGTTGGAGTGTTGCTGGGATTGGGAACCTTACTTTTTGGCGGTTATTTTTTATCAGGCTTAGGATTATCAGGTCATGTCTTAAGGCTTGGTCAGTCCTACATTGGTGTTGTGGGTGGAGCAACTGTTTTATTGGGGCTGATGATGAGTTTGAGCAGCCTCATTCGTGCGCAAGGGCAGCCGAATCTTCCGTTCTGGGTTAGTATCTTTGTTAATCTGGTCAATCTAGTTTTATCCGGCTTATTTTTAAAGATGACGGATTTAGGAGTGGTCGGAGTAGCTCTAGGAACGGTTTTGTCACGAGCCCTCGGTGTGGGCTTGCTCTGGCATTCACTTGATTCGCGTCCGACAGTGCACCAGCTATTGCTCAAAAAAGAAAATCCTCTCTGGCACCAGTCACTGCCACTCGTCGGTGAGCGGTTGATGATGCGAGCTGGTGACGTGGTGCTGATTGGCGTGGTGGTGAAGCTAGGAACGGAAGCCGTGGCTGGGCATGCGATTGGCGAAACCTTAATCCAGTTTAGTTACCTGCCAGCCTTGGGGATGGCTGTGGCGACGGTGATTTTAGTGGCTAACGATCGTCATCAGCAGGAGAAGCTCAATGGCTTAGTCCATCAATCCTATTACCTCACTATTGCGATGATGGCGTTGACGAGCTTAATCGTTTGGGGCTTTGGAGATTATTGGCTTAGCTTCTTTACCAAAGAGGCTGTTATAACCAGCTACGCAAGGATTATTCTGCTTTTTTCCGTGCTGGAGTTTCCTGTGACGGCTGGAACACAGATTTTTACAGCGACTTGGCAAGGTTTGGGACGTCCTCAATTACCATTTGTAGCAACAAGCATCGTCATGTGGCTAGTTCGGGTACTGGGGGGCTATCTGATGGCGATTGAACTTGGTCTCGGGCTATGGGGGGTGTCGCTGGCTATTACCTTGGATAATCTTTGGCGCACCCTCTTTCTCTACTGCCGCTATCGTCGTTGGTTAAAAGGGCAGTCAGGGAAGGTTTCCTAAAATCATAAATAGAAAGAGAAATACAATGATGAAATCAATTGTGACAGATGTCTTTTTTCTTGGTCAGCCAAGCAAGCCTGCCACCAAGGCAGATCGTTTTATTGGTTAAGAATTGCAGGCGACGTTAGTTGCGAATAAGGACCGTTGTGTTGGCTTAGCGGCTAATTGGGTTTTCTAGTCTGGTCATGTACAACCCTGTTTTGCTAGGCAAGAGCCAGCCCTACGAGACCCAAGAGGGCTGTTTGTCCTTGTCAGGAAGTCGACAAACGACACGTTATCGTGAGAGAAGGGTACGCTTTTTCAATCAGCAATGGCAGGAGCAAACGCTGACCCTGACCGATTTTCCAGCTCAGATTTGTCAGCATGAATTGAATCATTTAGATGGTATTTTGATTTGAGGGTGTCGTTGGTTAAGGAGAAATTTCTACTCAGGGACTAGAAATTTTTACCAAAATGTGATAGAATGAACGAGTAAGGGTTTAGCTCTGCTATTGCCCAAAAAATAAAGGAGGCTATAACATGCCATTAGTTTCAGCAGCAGAATTTGTCAAAGCGGCGCGTGAGAACGGCTACGCTGTCGGCGGATTTAACACCAACAACCTTGAGTGGACTCAGGCTATCCTGCGTGGTGCAGAAGCCAAAAAAGCGCCAGTGCTTATCCAAACATCTATGGGTGCGGCTAAGTACATGGGTGGTTACAAGGTTGCTCGTAACTTGATTGCGAACTTGATTGAGTCTATGAACATCACTGTTCCTGTTGCCATCCACCTTGACCACGGTCACTACGAAGACTCTTTGGAGTGTATCGAGGTTGGTTACACCTCTATCATGTTTGACGGCTCTCACTTGCCAGTTGAGGAAAACCTTGCAAAAGCTCGCGAAGTGGTTGCTCTTGCACACTCAAAAGGGATCTCTGTTGAGGCTGAAGTTGGTACTATCGGTGGTGAGGAAGACGGTATCGTTGGTAAGGGTGAACTTGCTCCAATTGAAGATGCCATCGCTATGGTTGAAACTGGTATTGACTTCTTGGCAGCTGGTATCGGTAACATCCACGGCCCATACCCAGAAAACTGGGAGGGTCTTGACCTTGAACACTTGAAGAAATTGACAGAAGCTATCCCTGGCACGCCAATCGTTCTTCACGGTGGTTCAGGTATCCCTGATGAGCAAATCCAAGAAGCGATTCGTCTTGGTGTGGCTAAAGTTAACGTGAACACTGAAGGACAGATTGCCTTCACAGAAGCAACGCTTAAATTTGCGTCTGACTACTCTGCTAACAAAGCTGAGTACGACAAGAAAAAACTCTTCGACCCACGTAAATTCCTTGCAGACGGCGTGAAAGCTGTTCAAGGTATGGTAGAAGAGCGTATCGATGTCTTTGGTTCAGCCAATAAAGCGTAGTCATTTCAGAAAAAAGCAATTTTCGGATTGCTTTTTTTAATCTAGCAAACATGGCAGAAAATTATCTATGTTGGTGAGCAAGTAAGGCATCTGCTGACAAAGGAGCAACGAAAATCTATCCGACGACCATTGAGTTCTAAAGGATACAAGAAAAAATATGTTCAACAAGCTAAGTTTTATCATGAAAAAGGTTATCTGGTGCTAGTTGCGATTAACATGATGCCGTGGTTGCTGTTGGCCATGCGAACATGGTCGGATCAGACTTTTCATGTGGCGGTCCCGTCCTGGTGATTGAGGCAAGAATATAAACGGCGCTATCAAGATCGTGGCAATAACCGACGATTTATTACTGAAGTTATGCTGGTCTGGTATCCAACAACCTGGTTTTTCGGTCTTATGGCTATGATTTTTCCAAATCACGTGACCATTCTTCAATCAGGTGAGTACCTTGGGAAGGTTTGTTTAACAAAGGGTTATCTCTCCTCAGGCAAGATGACTTGACACCTTTTGTTTTTGGTACTTTTTAGTGATACGGTAAATAGCTGAGCTGATTTCTTATACTGCCTGTTAGGTTACTTCGTAAACGAGTTAATCGTTTTCAAATTTTCATTTGAAAAAAAACTTAAAAAGGGTTACAATAGATATATAAAATTTATTATGTCAAAAGGAGCATTTATGGCAGTTAGTACACGTCTTATCGAAACGATTGATGGGCAGGAGATTCATCAAATTACCTTGTCAAATCTCCGAGGAACTCGGGCGGATTTTCTGACCTTGGGAGCGACTTGGCAAAGTTTTTATTTCCCTCAACCTGATGGTCGATTGACTAATTTAGTCTTAGGACATGAGTTGCCTAGTGACTACCTTAAAAATGGCATCTGTGCTGGTCAGACAGTCGGTAGGGTGGCTGGTCGGATAAAGGCTGGTCAAGCCATAATCAATGGTGAGCTCTGCCATTTACCAACCAATAATAACGGGAATACCCTACATGGTGGACCTTATGGTCTTCACCGCCAAGTCTGGGATTACGGGATTATCGAAGAACCAGGTAAGTCTGGCGTTCGTTTCAGCTATCGGTCCTTGGCTGCCCTTGATGGCTTTCCTGGAGATATGACCATCACTGCAACTTATCTGCTGGATGATCACGACCGTCTCACTGTGACTTATGAGGGTAGTGAGGCGACCAGTGATACCCTCTTCAATCCGACTAATCATGTTTACTTTAACTTAGGTGAGCAGGATAATTTAGCGCGGCATACCTTGTTTATCGCTGCTAATGCCCGGCTTGAAACAGATGAGCATTTGATTCCGACAGGGCGACGTCTGGATGTCACAGGAACGCCTTATGATTTTCGGAAGAGCACATCAGTCATTGAGGCAATCAGCCTCACAGGTGGGTTAGATGATGCCTTTGAGGTCCTTGTTCCTGAGACCAATCCTATTGCTATCTTGACTGACCAGATGAGTGGTAATCAGGTCACCGTTTACTCTGAGCGTAATGGTCTGGTGGTTTACAGTTTTAACTTCCCTGAAGAAGGTGTCGTCTTCAGCCGAAGCAATGGGCGAGAAAACTTGAAACATGAAGGAATCGCTCTGGAAGCCCAAACCTTACCTGATGCGGTCAACCATGCTGATTTTGGGGATATTATTTTGAAAGCAGGTCAGACTGCCCGCTACACGATCACCTACGATTTTGACAGGATTGACTAATAAGTTCTAAAAAGCCACCAGCGAGACAGCTGGTGGCTTTTTAGGGTTAGCGACCTTTCAATTCCAGATAGCGATTGTACCAAATCTTAACGTATTCTTCTGAGAAGGGGCCTTTTTTTTGATTGATCCAGTCAACGAGGATTTTCACATTTTCCTTTAGAATCAAGTCCAAATCAGTAGGGTAGCCCATCTGACGACGATGCTGCTCATATTCTTCAATATCCAGCAGCTTTTTTGTCCCGTCAGTAAATACTTTGACATCGAGGTCATAGTCGATATACTTGAGCGCCTCTTGGTCGAGAATATACGGGCTAGCCATATTGCAATAATAAGAAATCCCCTCATCTCGAATCATGGCAACTACATTAAACCAAAATTTCTTATGGAAATAGACCAGAGCTGGTTCTCGTGTTACCCAGCGCCGCCCATCATTTTCCAAGACCAGAGTGTGGTCGTTGACCCCAATAACCGCATGCTCAGTGGTTTTTAGAATCATGGTATCTCGCCAAGTGCGATGGTGCTGGCCATTATGCTTATAACTCTGAATCGAAATAAAGTCGCCCTCTTTAGGTAACTTCATCCGCTTACCAACTTTCTAAAAAGTTTATCCACATCATTTTACCATAATCTGATTAAAAACGCACTAAAAATAATCCCGAAAAGCACGGTCGATGGCGGAAAACGAATAACCTTTCCGAGCTAAGGCCTGCTTTACCCGCTGTTTCAGTTCATAGCCATCGTATTTTCTGCTGTATTTTCGCTCTTGTTTCTCGAGTTCCGCCAGCAGGAGTTCGCCCTCTCTCTCTTCGTCGGTATCGATTGTTGCTGACGCAATGGCAGAGCTGGCGGTCTGATAGGAGAAACCCTTGTTGAGTAGGTGTTGGGTGAGCTTGTCTTTGAGCGCCTTTTGCGGTAGCTTACCACTGTACTTTCGGATGGCCTTGTTGACGAGCCGTTCAACAACCTCGGTAAAATCAGACTCCTCTAAGGCAGCCTCAATCACTCTCAGCGGAACTCCTTTTTGTATCAGTTTTTGTTTCAGTGCAAATGGCCCCTTGTCACCAGAATAGAGATTGCCTTGAATCAGTTGCTGGGCATAGCGGGCATCGTCCAGCCATTTATCGGCAGTCAGGCTGTCAATGACGGTCGAGATGATATCTTCGTCAATCTCATGTTTCATCAGGTAATCACGGACTTCCTTGCTTGTTCGTTGCTTGAAGGATAGGTGATAGAGGGCGAGATTTTTACCATAGGAAAATTGCGCAAACTGGCGAATGTCCTCTAGTTCCACATCGGTAATGTCCTTGCCCTTGGTCAACATGAACCGAACAATGGTATCCTCTGTGATATAAAGTCTTTCTGTGTCATCTAGTTCTAGTAGGTAAAGGCGTTTTTTCTTTTCAAGTTTAGTAATCTTCATGTCTTCCATTATAGCAAAAAAGCGGTGCAGCTAACAATCAGGGTAATCTTGTAGCCTTGTAAATCGCTTGTTAAACCGTTATCCAATAGGAAAAAACGCACAAGAACAGGCAATCAGGTTTCCTGTTCTTGTGCATTTTCTTGGGTTATGGTGCGGTAATTGTATCTGCCCCCCCCATGTAAGGGCGTAGGACTTCTGGGATAGTGACAGAACCGTCTTCATTTTGGTAGTTTTCAAGGATGACTGCTACGGTGCGACCGACTGCCAAGCCTGAACCGTTGAGGGTGTGGAGAAGCTTGACCTTGCCGTCTTCGTCACGGTAGCGGATTTGGGCACGACGGGCTTGGAAATCTTCGGTGTTGGAACAGCTGGAAATTTCACGGTAGGCATTTTGTGCTGGAATCCAGACTTCCAAGTCGTAGGTCTTAGCTGCTGAGAAGCCCATGTCGCCTGTGCAGAGGGCAAGGACGCGGTAAGGCAGCCCCAGTTTTTGCAGGATATTTTCTGCGTCAGCGGTCATTTTTTCCAGTTCGTCGTAAGACTCTTCTGGCTTGGCAAACTTGACCATCTCTACCTTGTGGAATTGGTGAAGGCGGATGAGACCACGGGTGTCACGACCAGCAGAGCCTGCTTCAGAGCGGAAAGACGGGCTCATAGCGGTGAAGTAAATCGGCAAGTCCTTGCCGTCGATAATCTCGTTGCGGTAGAAGTTGGTCAGAGGGACTTCGGCTGTCGGAATCAGTACCAGCGGACGTTCTTCGTCTGCGATTTCAAAGGTATCTTCCTTGAATTTTGGGTATTGACCAGTGCCAAACATGGAGTCACGGTTGACCAGATAAGGGGGCACGATTTCCTGATAGCCTTCTTTGGCGTGCTCGTCCAGCATGAAGTTGTAGAGGGCGCGCTCTAATCGCGCTCCTAATTTCTTGTAGAAGAGGAAGCGGCTGCCTGTGACTTTTGCCCCACGTTCCCAGTCTAGGATGTCGAGGTCTTCACCCAGATTCCAGTGAGCTTTGGGTTCAAAGTCAAAGGTGCGTGGTGTCCCCCAACGGCGGACCTCCACATTGTCTTCTTCATCTGCTCCCACAGGGACGCTATCGTGGGCAGTATTTGGCAGGATAGCGATGGTCTGGCTGATTTGCTCATCAATGCTGGTCAATTCAGCGTCAATCGCTTTGATGTTAGCCCCTAGCTCTTGCATGGCAGCGATTTGGCTGCTGGAATCTTCTTTGTTGCGTTTGGCAGTTGCAATGGCCTCGGAAGCCTTGTTGCGCTTGGCCTTAGCTTCTTCAGACTGGACCAAGAGCTCACGGCGCTTTTCGTCCAAGGTTTTGAGGGTTTCTAAGACCTTGCGGTCCACCCCACGTTGGGCGAGTTTGCTAGCGGTACCGTCAAAATCAGTACGTAGTCGTTTGATGTCTAACATAAGAGTCCTCCTTTGAAATAAAAACAGCACCAGTGTTTCTGCTGGAGCGTGTTCACGCGGTTCCATCCAGCTTCGCACAAGTGCCTTGATTGGTGATTGAGTTGTCTACACGGTAGAATTTCATCTGTCCTTTTCTATCTGCTCACAGCTACCGCAGACTTTCTGAAAGAAAAGGACACACTACTTATCCGTTGGTCTTATTATACCTGATTTAGGACGATTTGGCAAATACTTGCTTGATTTTTTTACCGATTGTCTGCAAGAGTGTTGGCAATTTAATCACCTTATCATTACCAAGCTTCTCTCGAGCGATTTTCAGAATCTTACCAGAGTCCTTGCTGGCAAAGAGGAATTTTCCGCTGTCAGTTTGGATTTCAAAATGTCGGCTAACGGTTTTTCCATGAACGTTCGCACCGATATGCTGAATGTTGCCCCAAGGAATCTGGATGTAGCGTTCGACATTGGTGTCTGGGTAAAATTCGATTGCTTTGTCGCCAATGAGAAATTTGCCGACCTTGCTACCGATGTCTGCGTAGGACACGCCAGTTGTTTGAAAAAGAACAGTTGTGTTGAGTGATTGTGCCATAGGCTCCTCCTTGTTTTGTTTCTTTGAAATTATGAGGTTTTAGCCTGCCTTACCAGAGTTAGCTGAATTGGGGAGGCACAGTTAGGTGGGAACAGTGACGATTATTCGCAAGCAATTCCGTCCCCGTCTCGGTCTAATTTTCGGCTGTAACCAGGCTCACCTAAATAAATCGGCGTGACCCCGGCAGCTCTGGCTTCAGAACAGTTTGCATATCTAACTGTAGCAGGAGCTTGAACAAATCCCTGTTGCTGAGAAACTATAGTTGCCTCTTGTTCCTCTGCTTGATGTTGAGCTTCTGCTAGTTCAGCAGCCAGTCGCTCCTCCTCAGCTTTTCTAGCCGCTTCTTCAGCCGCTTTTCTCTCAGCTTCCTCTTTTTCAGCGGCCAGTTTCTCTTTCTCAGCCTGTTTAGCAACTTCAGCAATCTGTTTCTGATTTTGTTCCGTTTCGGATACTGTAGTTGTGGTTGATTCAGGTATAAATGAGGAAGAATCTGTTTGCTTGTTGCCTATTTCTTTTTTTACCGCTGAAGAATTTGAAGATTGACTAGTTAATACCGTGCTGGTTGGTTTAGTCTGGTTTGGTGTATTTTCTGAGAAATATGAAGGAGCGAGTAGGAGTGTTCCTAGCCCTCCGATAGCCAGCAAAGAGATATATTTTTTTCGCTTATCAGGATTAGGTTGTCGTTTACTGTAGTACCAAGTTCCGATTACTCCCAAAAAGAATACTAAGGGGAGTAGAGCAATAATGAGACTGAGCAATAAGATTCCTCCCAAAAGATAGAGGAAGGCTTTCAGTGGTGTTATTTTTTTCATAAGAGACTCCTTTCGTTTTTTATATTATAACATTAAAATATATAAAACGAAAGAAATCATATAATCGGACGAACAAAAACTTAGTTAGAATTTGTTGCGTGCTCAGCATCTTCTCAAAAGAAAGGGAAAAGTAAGAGGCGACACGTCCCAAATGACGACAAAACCCTCACATAGTGAGGGTTTGCCATCTTACATGATACCTGCAACGCGTGCCAAGATACCAACGATGAAGAGACCTACAATAATGGTGATTGGAGATACTTTTTTCTTGAGCAACCACATACATAGGAAGGTCAAGAGCAAGTGCATAACACCTGGTAAGAGACCGTCCAAGTTTTGTTGGAAGCTAGTTATCTTAGTTGGTGTTTGAGAGAGACCTTGACCAACTTGGGCGAAGGCTTCACGAATTCCCTCGCTACCTTCTGGCAATTTATCCCAGTGGATAAATGCTTTATCATCTAATTGCACTTCTGAAACGTTAAAGGCAAACTTGATGGATACCCAGCGTTCTGCCAAAACAGCGATGATGAACATCCCAAGGATTGAGGCACCTTTGGTGATGTCTTGAAGGATACCACCTGACATGTCTTTGGTGATTTCACGACCAGATTTGTAACCGAACTCTTGGGTGTACCAGAGGAAAAGCATACGGATGGCGTTCCAAGCGATGAAGAAGAGCAGTGGACCAATGATGTTGCCTGATACGGCAAGGGAAGCACCGAGGGCCCCGAGGATTGGGCGAACGGTAAACCAGAAAACAGGGTCACCGATACCAGCGAGAGGTCCCATCATCCCGATTTTAACCCCTTGGATAGCGGCATCGTCTACTTGACCACCGTTAGCACGCTCTTCTTCAAGAGCGAGGGTAACACCGACGATTGGTGCTGCCACGTAAGGGTGTGTGTTGAAGAATTCCATGTGGCGTTTAAGTGCCGCCTGCTGGTCTTCCTTTTTAGTGTAAAGTTTTTTGATGGCTGGCACCATAGTGTAGGCCCAACCCAAGTTTTGCATCCGCTCGTAGTTCCAAGAAGCTTGAAGGAACTGAGAACGCCACCAGATGTTCTGACGGTCTTTCAGGGTTAATTGTACTTTTTCTGACATGTTTTTATCCCCCTTCTTAGTAGTCTTCTAAAATGTCGCCAATTGGGTCACCTGAACCAGCGTTACCGCCTTTTTTAGAGAGGTTGAGGTAGATGAAGGCAAGGGCTGTACCAATGGCACCAAGAGCAATTAAGGTCAAGTCGCTGACAGCAGCCAGAGCAAAACCAAGAGCAAAGAATGGCCAAACTTCGCGGGTTGCCATCATGTTGATAACCATGGCAAGACCAACCGCGATAACCATGCTACCGCCGACAGCCATACCACCTTGCAACCAATCAGGCATAGCTTCCAGCATGGCACGTACAGCATCAGCAGGAACGGCAATCAAGAGCGCCGCAGGAATAGCGATACGCAGACCTTGAAGAGAGAGAGCAACCAAGTGGTAGCGCTCAAGTGCCGCAAAGTCACCGCGCTCAGCAGCTGCGTCGGCACCGTGCACCAAACCAACGGAGATCGTGCGGACAATCATGGTCAAGAAAAGACCAGCAACAGCTAGAGGGATAGCAACGGCTTGTGCGACTTGGATACCATTGTTTGAGAAGTCGCCACCTTTGATCAAGATGATAGCAGAAGCTACAGAAGCCAGAGCCGCGTCAGGAGCTACCGCAGCACCGATGTTAGCCCAACCAAGAGCCAAAAACTGGAGGGTACCACCGAGCATGATACCGGCAGTTAGGTTACCACTCACCAGACCAATCAAGGTACAAGCTACGATGGGTTGGTGGAATTGGAATTGGTCAAGGACACCTTCCATACCAGCTAGGAAGGCGACCACGACGATTAAAATAGCAGAAATAATTGAAATATCCATTATTTTATCCTTTCAGTAAGATACAAAGGGTGTTAAAAATCCACAGTGAAAATAGGCAACTAGGCGAAGAAACTCTAGTTTCTAGGAGAGTTGGTCTTTTTCACACAGGATTTAACCCGTGTTCAATTTCATAAGATATAAGGACGTTAAGAAAATGCGATAAAATCCGTAGGCAGATCCGCCGATGGTGTCGCCATCTAGGAGCTGACTAAATTTTGGAGCATTTTTAGTCCGAATTCAGTTTTGAGTTTAACAAAGAAGAGTTAGTTCACATTTGCTTTTTTAATCAAGTCAAACAGGTTGCCAGGTTTATCATTTGGCACCTTGCGAACGTCAAAGCTGACACCGAGGTCGCGTAGCTCTTCAAACGTTGCCACATCGGCCTTATTCATCGACAAGGCGTTTGTGACCATGGTTTTACCTGTTGAGTGCGCCATTGAACCAACGTTGAGGACTTGAATTGGCACACCACCCTTGATAGCTTCGAGAGCTTCTTGAGGTGTTTCAAACAAGATCAATGCCTTCGTATCACCAAAGCGAGGGTCTTTAGCC
This sequence comes from Streptococcus sp. E17BB, assembly GCF_041807725.1. Taxonomy (NCBI): domain Bacteria; kingdom Bacillati; phylum Bacillota; class Bacilli; order Lactobacillales; family Streptococcaceae; genus Streptococcus; species Streptococcus sp. E17BB. The sequence goes on along the minus strand of NZ_JBGTZC010000001.1, from coordinate 85,675 downwards.
GCTTCAATGAGTTTTCTAATCGGCACAACGTTTGCCTTCACCCCGTTTGGTGCAGCTTGCTTGATAAGTTGCTTACGCAGTTCATCTTGGGCGACAGTATCTGAGGCAACGATGATACGGTTGGCTTTAGAGTCCGGTGTCCAAGCAGTTGCCACTTGACCGTGCAAAAGACGGGTGTCGATACGCGCCAAGTTGATTTTGAGCTTGCCGTCTCCGATGACTGTGCCCTCAGGAATAGCTCTTTGACGAACTGGTGCTGCAACTGGTGCTGCAGTTGTTGATGCAGGCTCGAGTGATTCAGGTAGAACCTTAATCCCTTCGCGTGCTTCTTTGAGAATATTAGCTGCCACCTGTTCAACACCAGCACTAGCGTCCATTAGACGTTCAGTGTAGGCTTGGATTAACATTGGCAGGTTGAGACCTGTGATGATAGCTACCTTGCGTTCAGGATTTTCACCTGCGACACGGCTGGCTTGGTTAAATGGCGAACCACTCCACAAGTCAGCGAGGACAAGGATTTCATCATCGGCGTCAAATTGAGCGATAGCTGCACTGATTTTTGCGTGCAAGTCATCTGGACCTTCGTTTGGCATAAAGGTCACGACTTGTACTTTTTCTTGTTCGCCAAAAATCATTGCACCTGACTGGTGAATGCCAGCAGCAAACTCACCATGGCTGGCAATAACAATACCGATACCCATTCTTGAATTTCCTCCTTTAAATTATTTTTCATTGACATGACTAAAATAGCCTCTTATTGTGTTAAAAGTCCTTTTTAACCATGTCAAAGAAAGTCAAGAACGTCATTATTGTAAAACGATTTCAATTTCTTGTCAATAGGTAGAAATTATAATAATTAATCAAGTTAACCTATAAGTGAGCGAGTAAACAAAAACGAAAAAATAAGCTAGATAGCCTGTTTTTAGGAGTTTTTGGGTAGTTCAGTTTGTTAAAATACGAACAAAAGTAATATAACAAGTGTTCCTGCTTGTTCGAAAAAATTTTTATTTTTTCAATTCCCTGAAAATGCTTACTTGTTTCTTTTAGTATTTTTCTGAAACTTACAAAAATAATTCACGGAGTTGATGGGCGACCCCGTCTTCATCGCAAGTATATGAAATCTGTTGATCAGCATATTCAAGGAGCATGGGATTGGCATTTTTTATGGCATAGCCAACGTTTGCAAAAGCTAGCATCTCCGTGTCATTTTGCTCATCGCCAAAAGCAATCAAGTCCTCTCTGGACCGTCCTAAACTGGTCAATAATCGCTCTAAAGCATAGGCTTTGTTGATGCCTTTGGGTGAAAACTCTAACAGATTTAATGGTCCGCCCCAAGAATCAACTTCAATCTCATGCCTGAAATAGGCTTTAATCTCTTTTGCCAGCTGGTACTTATCCTCGTGACGGGTTTGCACTAACAATGCAAGAGGATCTGCGAGTAGCTGATTTGGGTTAAGCAAGAGGTCATCGCTCAGCTCATTGAGCCCAAAAAGTTTTGGATCAATCTTATCCCTCTGATCTAAAGTGACGAGGAAATGGTCGCGGTATTCGCTAGCGACGAAGTCTAGTTCGAATCGATGGGTTTCCTGCAATAGCTCAAGGAGGTAAGAGCGATCGATGGTAATGGCATGTTCACCTGCCCAAGCTTTTTCAGGGATATGTAACATTGCTCCGTTAAAGTTAATCATCGGAGAGGTCAGTCCAAGCTGTTTATAGTAGGCTTTTGCCATACGATAAGGGCGCCCTGTAGCAATGACAACTGTATGCCCCTTGGCGATAACCTGTTGAATCGTCTTAACACTGTTTTCTGAAATGGTGTGGTCACGGCGAAGGAGTGTGCCGTCTAAATCAATAGCAATTACTTTTTTTGTCATAAGAGGTATTATAGCAAAAAACTGGGAAAAGTTCAGCTGCAAAGCTATCAAATCAACAGTCAAAGGTTGAAAATTTTGAATAAGGTTAAAAAATTATTGTTTTTTAATAAGGAAATGTTGCAAAAGAATTTTCTTGTGGTATACTAAAGATGTCGACAACATATTGATAAACAATAAAAAAGAGTTGAAAATAATGATTTAATCAGTTCCAAAAACGATTTATTGGCTTTGTAACTATTCTTAATATCTAACTAACAAATATATCAAAAGGAGTTTCATCATGAAAAAAGAATTATCATACCTAAAATACCTTGTCCCTGTTCTTAACATTGCCCTTGGTCTCCAGCTTTTCGGCTTTGTGATTGGCTTAATCTTGTTGCTCATCATTAGTGTGGTCGGACTTGATCAAATTGTCTCTTGGGGAATGACGTTTGCTCAACAACATTTGCTCAACAACATGGCGGTCAGGTACAAGGCGAATTGTCTAGTCTACCTAGCCTCTGGTTACTCTGGTTGAGTTTACTTGACGTTTTACCTCATATTGCCCTTACCTGGTTTATCCGTAAATTCTGTAAAAACCTCCTCGAAGACCGTATTTTCATCGCTGAAAATGCCACCTTGGCACGTCATGCGGCAATCGCTCTGCTATTTTCTTGGGTGCTTAGCATTTCAGTTGGTCCTGTAAGCAATTTAGAGATTGGTTTCGATGGATTTCCTATCATTGCGGCGATTTTAGTTTGGACTATTTCCAAAGTTTTGGAGCAAGCGAACGCCATCGCTGAAGAAAATGATTTTACCATTTAGGAGGTCAGTCGATGATTATAGTGAACCTCGATGTGGAATTAGCAAAGAAAAAAATGAAATCACAGGATTTGGCTGAAAAGATAGGCATCACCACCGCTAATTTGTCTATCTTGAAAACAGGAAAGGCGAAAGCCGTTCGTTTCTCTACTTTAGAAGCCATCTGCCGTGAGCTCAACTGCCAACCAGGCGATATTTTAGCCTATCAACCAGATCAAGACTAAACCTAAAACCAGCCAATGGGCTGGTTTTTTGGTATAATGAGACCAAAAACGTTGGAAAGGCAACCCATGACATTAACTAAAATCGAACAGGCCTACCAGCTGGTGCTGGACAATACCCATGATCTGCAAACGGCCTTATCAACCCATTTCTTTGATGCCTTGATTGAGCAAAATGCGTCCTATCTTGGGGAAGAAACAGCAAGCGAGCACCTAGCCAAGCGCCATCAAGTCCTACGTGACCTTAAACTGAGTGCTGAGGACTGGCGACGTGTTTATCAGTTCCTACTCATCAAGGGTAGTCAGACAGATAAGCTCCAGCCTAATCATCAATTCACCCCAGATTCACTGGGCTTTATCCTCTTGTTCTTGATTGAAGTCCTGACGGATAAACCTCAGCTGGATGTTCTGGAAATCGGTTCAGGTACGGGCAATCTGGCCTTAACGTTGCTCAGCCAAACCAGCAAGCAGCTAACTTATACAGGCATTGAGCTGGATGACTTGCTGATTGATTTATCGGCTAGCATGGCTGAGATTGCTGGTTTACCGTTGACTTTGGTACAAGGCGACGCTGTTCGTCCGCAGCATTTGCCAGAGAGCGATGTGATTTTGTCTGATTTGCCAGTTGGATATTACCCTGATGAAGAGATTGCTAGCCGCTATCAGGTGGCCTCAACAGGGCAAAAAACCTATGCGCATCATCTCCTCATGGAACAATCGCTCAAGTACTTAAAACCTGGAGGACTAGCGATTTTTCTAGAGCCAAATAACTTGTTAACAAGCCCGCAGGCAGATTTATTGAAACAATGGCTAAGCGACTATGCCAATATCCTTGGTGTGATTACCTTGCCTGATAACCTTTTTGCTGGTCAGCAACTGACCAAATCGATTTTTATCTTGCAAAAGCAAGCAGAAAAGAGCAAGGAGAGCTTCATCTATCCCTTAACTGATTTAAAAGACCCCGATGCCTTAAGAGCATTTATGAAAGCTCTTAGGACCTGGAAAAGTAGCTAATAATGATTATGAATCGTTTATAGTCTATCATGTCTGGGAAACAACTGTTAAAAACGTCACAAACTCACAAAAAAATATAGTCCAAAGGCGTGCCATTTTGATAAGAATTTGCTATAATGTAAGGGATAACAAAAAAATAGAGGTGTATGATGTCAAAAACAATTGCAATCAACGCAGGTAGTTCAAGCCTAAAGTGGCAACTTTACCGCATGCCAGAAGAAGAAGTCTTGGCAGCTGGTATTGTTGAGCGTATCGGTTTGAAAGATTCGATTTCAACTGTAAAGTTTGATGGGAAAAAGGAATCTCAAACCCTTGATATTGCTGACCATAACCAAGCTGTAAAGCTTTTGCTAGATGATTTGATTCGCTACGAGATTATCAGTAGCTATGATGAGATTACAGGCGTCGGTCACCGCGTTGTTGCTGGTGGTGAAGACTTTAAAGAATCAGTTCTCTTGGACGAGGAAGCTATCGCTCGTATTGAGAAGTTATCTAGCTTAGCGCCACTTCACAACCCAGCTAACGTGGCTGGTATCCGTGCCTTTAAGGAAATCTTACCAGACATCACTAGCGTCGCGGTCTTTGATACAGCGTTCCATACGACCATGCCAGAAGTTGCTTACCGCTACCCCGTACCAAATAAGTTCTATACAGATCATCAAGTACGTAAATACGGTGCTCATGGAACAAGCCACTACTACGTGTCTCGTCGGGCAGCTGAGTTGCTTGGAAAACCATTGGAAGAAACAAAATTGATTACCGCTCACATCGGTAATGGGATCTCAATCTCAGCGATTGATGGTGGTAAATCTGTCGACACATCCATGGGCTTCACACCGCTTGCTGGTCCGATGATGGGGACACGTTCAGGGGATATTGACCCAGCAATCATTCCTTATCTAATCGAGCAGGTGGAAGAGCTAAAAGATGCTGCAGATGTCGTCAACGTCCTCAACAAGCAATCCGGTCTCCTCGGTATTGCCGAAGTATCCAGTGATATGCGCGAGATTGAAGCAGGTGTTGCGGCAGGAGATGAAAAATGTACCCTAGCCTTCAATATGCTGGTTAATCGTTTGCAGAAGTTTATTGGTCAATACCTAGCGGTACTTAATGGTGCAGATGCTTTGGTCTTCACCGCAGGTATCGGTGAGAACTCCGCTCTGGTGCGTCAATCAATCGTCAATGGTTTGACATGGTTTGGTCTTGACATTGACCCTGAGAAGAATGTTTTTGGTAACTCAGGTGATATCTCAACACCAGCTGCCAAAGTGCGTGTCCTCGTGGTTCCAACAGATGAAGAGTTGGTTATCGCGCGAGATGTTGAAAAGTTGAAAAACTAATTGAGGGAGTGGTATGTGAACGGTACCCTGTCAAGTGGACAATGAAATAATAAAAGATTAAGCAACGGCCTTGTTCCTCATTTCAAGAGGGGCAAGGTCGTTGTACTTTTCTTGAAATCGTTCGTTATTGTAAAAATAGATATAGTCATCAATATCAGTAACCAATTCCTCAAAGGTCTTGTAACTATTCAAATTATAGCACTCGGTTTTAAAGTGACCAAAGAAACTCTCAATTGGCGCATTGTCAATGCATTTGCCAACTCGTGACATAGATTGTGTCATCTGATATTGTGTCGTTATCATCCGATATTTCCGTGAAGTGTATTGGGAGTCACGCTCACTAGGGATAAGTGGCGTGGCATCTGAATTAGCTTCCATAGCATTTCTTAGGCTCTCCATAACAAGAGGATTGTCATTATGCTTGCTGATAATAATCTCTAGTTTTTCCTCTACTGATTTTGGACTTCTTTTTGACATACGAAAACTCCCCTTTTAGTTTCTAGTGAATTTTTGTTTTTTCACTGTCCACTATAAGGGGAGTAGATCACTTTTTTATGTATTTTATTTTCAAAGTGAAGTGTGGGACTTTTTAACAGGTTTTGTATTCGTTTTCTAATTTCTTGCTTTTTTTTATTTTATATGATAAAATGAGAAAAAAGGCACAAGTGCTTTGTCAATAAATTGAAAGGAGGTTAGTCGTACTTAAAGGCAAGGTGTTAGATACCAGCATCTTATGTCAAAGGAGAATAAAGATGTCTAAGAAATTTTCTGCTTTTTATCTATTTTTGATGGCGTTGAGCATATTTATACAACCTATCTCTATTGTTAAAGCTTTAGAGTTTTCGGGAACAGATTCTGTTAGACATTCGTCATTATTTACGGAGATTAAAGCGGCTAATCCAGATAAAGTGGAGCAATCCTATTTTGAAAATAACTATATCATCACAATGCTTGTAGGAGAAAACGGTATTGTATTAGCGACGGATATTTATAATTTAGAAACGCATGATATGATTTCTTCTACGTCGGTTAATAACCGTTCTATTATTGAAACGACAGATAATACGGGGCTTGTTAGCCGACAGGAGTTTGTAAAAGAGAGTGTTGGCAGAACAGGTTTTCGTCATGTATATGATGATTGGCAATATACAGGGCTCGCGGTACCAGCTGGAGCAGTTGCTAATTTAGCAAATGCGGGATTTACAGCTACGACAGCTTTTTTGGCAGGTTGGTTTGGAGTAGCGGTCTCAGTAATACATGGAATTTTGGCCTTTATGGGCATTGGTTGGAGTATTGGTGAGATGCTCGCTACTTCACTTGACACTGATGGAAATGGCTGGATAGCTCTCCACAAACGTGCTAGAAGAGCTTATCGAGGGGGTTCAATCGTTAGTTATGATCATAAAACAACCTAATCATTGGCGTATTTATGTGAAACGATTGGCATTCACTGCTATGGTGCTCGGAGCTGTTTTCCTTTTGTTGCCAAGTCGTTTTTTAGAAAACTTTCCAAAGTTGGTTCAGATGTTGGTCGTTCTACCTCTGTCGCTACCGTTTTTAGGTGTTCGTTGGACAAAAGAAGAGGAGAGGATTTTCGGTTTATTCCCTTGTTTGGGGCTTTCATTTGTCATAAAAACTCTCCTAGATAGTTTGGCAATCCCTTTACCATTGCTTGCTAGGAACCAGCTTTTGACTTATTTTCTCTTCTCGGTAATGTTGTTTATGTTTTGCAATTATCGAAAACACTAAATCAGACGCTCGTTCATCGGGCGTTTTTTAAGTTGTTCAAAGGATAATCTCATCATCTAGCTATGCTTTAATACTAGGGATTGACTAAATAAATGAGGAGAAACGATGTCACAACCAATTTGCGTGCGTTACCCACCAAGTCCAACAGGCATACTCCATATCGGAAACGCTCGTACAGCTCTTTTTAACTACATTTATGCTCGTCATCATGGTGGTACTTTTATCATTCGTATTGAGGACACAGACCGTGAACTCCATGTCGAAGACAATGAACGGTCTCAAGGGCTTTATCCAGTTTGGGACGATGGTTGTAAGCTCCTGAGTCTTTCTCGGCAAAGATAAGGTCGCAAAAGCTGAGGGCCTCCCTTTGAACCGCTAGTCCTAGCGCTTGATGCTGGTCAGCAGAGCTGACGCGGGCGTAGCCGATCGTGATGCTGGGCTGATGGTGATATTTTTTCAAGTAATACATACAGTCTCCTTTACCAACCATTGCAGCAGGGACAGTATTGTATCAAAATTCTTATGATAAAAACCGTCGCCACCTTTCACAGCAACTTAGTTGCGTACTAAAAAAGCCGACCCTCCTGTTAGTGAATACAGAGATGATCAGCTTGGTTAATAATTGCCTAGCAGTAGGTTGCTCTGCGATTAATGCAGGCGAATGACTTCGATTTTGTAGCCATCAGGATCTTTGACAAAGTAGTAGTGGGGTTCTTGACCAGGGAGACCCTTGAGGTCGGTCACCTCATAACCCGCAACGATATGGCTAGCGTGGTTGGCTTCCAAATCCTCCACACCTACAGCCAAGTGACCATAGCCGTCGCCCAAGTCATAGCCTGGGTGGTCATAGTTATAGGTCAACTCTAGTTCGAAATCTTCCCCTTCGGTTTTCATAAACACAAGGGTGAACTTGTGGTCAGGAAAGTCCTTGCGGCGAACTTCCTTAAAGGGAAAGGCTGAGCTGTAAAAGTTAATTGAGGCATCCAAATCCTTGACACGGATACAGGTATGTAATAGCTTCATCGCTGTTCTCCTATCTATATGATACTTCTATGATAACGAAAAAACGTTTTTATTTCAAGAAAGAGAACTTCTCATGGTGATTTAGAAGGGCTGACGGTGACGCATTTCAGTCGGACTTAGCAGCTGTTCACAGGACGATAAAGCTAGATTTTCCTCATGCGTTTGCGCATGTCCTGTGCTATAATAAAAGAAAGAGAACCATAGAAAGAGGTGACCCATGTCCTTTGACGGCTTTTTTTTGCACCATTTGACGAAAGAGTTGCAAGAAGATCTGCTAGGTGGTCGTATCCAGAAGGTCAACCAGCCCTTCGAGCGCGAATTAGTACTGGGCATTCGCAACCATCGCACCAACTATAAACTGCTCCTGTCTGCCCACCCAGTTTTTGGTCGGATTCAGCTGACAAGAGCTGACTTTGACAACCCAAAGGTACCAAATACCTTTACCATGCTGATGAGAAAGTACCTGCAGGGGGCGGTGATTGAGGCGATTGACCAGCTGGATAATGACCGCATTCTGGAAATCAGCGTCTCTAACAAAACTGAGATTGGCGACCAGCTCAAGGTAACCCTGGTCATCGAAATCATGGGCAAGCATTCCAACATTCTCTTGGTTGATAAGAGCCAAGGTAAAATCATCGAGTCCATCAAGCATGTCGGTTTCTCGCAGAACTCTTATCGGACGATTCTGCCTGGAAGTCACTACCTCAGACCACCTGAAACAGGTAAGGGCAACCCCTTTACCATTGGGGATGAAAAGCTCTTTGACCTCTTGCAAACGCAGGAGCTGACAGGCAAAAACCTGCAGACCCTCTTTCAGGGGTTGGGGCGGGATACTGCGGAAAAGTTGTCTGAGGAGCTGATGACCAGCAGCCAGAAGCTCAAAACCTTCCGTCAATTTTTTGCCCAACCGTCTCAACCCAGCTTAACGGCAAAAGGTTTTGCTGCTCTGCCATGGGGCGATAGCCCAAAACCCTATGACAACCTGTCGGAGCTTTTGGATGTCTTTTTCATGGACAAGGCAGAGCGGGATCGTGTGGCTCAGCAGGCCAGTGATTTGGTGCAGAAAGTTGATAATGAACTGGCCAAGAACCGTAAGAAATTGGGCAAACAGGAGGACGAGCTACTGGCGACCGAGAATGCGGAGGACTTCCGTCAAAAAGGGGAGCTCTTGACCACTTTTTTGCATCAGGTGCCAAACGACAAAGATAGCGTGGTGCTGGATAATTATTACACGGGTGAGCCGATGACGATTGCCCTTGATAAGGCCTTGACGCCCAATCAGAATGCCCAGCGCTACTTCAAGAAATACCAGAAACTAAAGGAGGCGGTGAAGCACTTGACAGGTTTGATTGCTGAAACCAAGGCGACCATCGCTTACCTGGAGACGGTGGAACTGGCGCTCAGTCAAGCCAGTCGTGAGGACATCAGTGACATTCGTGACGAACTGGTACAGACAGGTTTTATCCGTCGTCGCAGTCAGGATAAGCTTCACAAACGGAAAAAACCTGAGAGCTATCTGGCGTCAGATGGTCAAACCATCATCATGGTTGGACGTAACAACCTGCAAAACGAAGAGCTGACCTTCAAGCTGGCCAAGAAAAACGAGCTCTGGTTTCACGCCAAGGATATTCCAGGGAGCCACGTGGTTATCAGGGATAATCTTGATCCATCAGATGAAGTCAAGACCGATGCCGCCGAGCTTGCGGCCTATTATTCGAAGGCACGCTTGTCAAACTTGGTTCAAGTCGATATGATTGAGGTCAGAAAGCTCCACAAGCCGACTGCCGCTAAGCCAGGTTTTGTTACCTATACAGGACAAAAGACTTTACGCGTGACCCCTGATGAGGGCAAAATTAAACAGATGAAACAAACCAACTAGGAACGTCCTTAGTTGGTTTTTCAGGCAATCTGCCAGCTTATTTAGCCTTTTTCTGCCCTTTTATGGTAAAATAAGCAGGTAGCAAATTAATATCTAAGAAAGACGATTAGTATGAAAGACATTCGGTCATTTAACAACAAAAAAGTGTTGGTTCTCGGTTTAGCAAAATCTGGTGAAGCCGCGGCACGTCTGCTGGACCGCCTAGGGGCTATCGTTACGGTCAATGATGGCAAGCCGTTTGAGGACAACCCAGCTGCCCAAAACTTGCTAGAAGCAGGCATCAAGGTTATCTGTGGCAGTCACCCACTGGACTTACTCGATGAAAATTTTGAGCTCATCGTCAAAAACCCAGGGATTCCGTATACAAACGACATGATACAAAAGGCTCAGGAGAAAAGGATTCCGATTTATACGGAGATTGAGCTGGCTTACTTGAACTCAGAAGCACCAATCATTGCGATTACAGGATCCAATGGTAAAACAACAACCACGACGATGATTGCAGATGTTTTTGAACAGGCAGGTCGTTCAGGGCTCTTGTCTGGCAATATCGGTTTCCCAGCTAGTGAAGTTGCCGCTCATGCGACAGCAACAGATACACTTATCATGGAGCTTTCTTCCTTTCAGCTGATGGGAATAGAGCAGTTTCACCCTAAAATTGCAGTGATCACCAACTTTTTTGAGGGCCACCTTGATTATCATGGGACCTTCGAAGACTATGTGTCAGCCAAGTGGCGCATTCAAGACAATATGACACCGGTAGATTATCTGGTGATCAATCATGATCAGGCGATGGCAAGAGAACTAGCTCAGCAGACAAGCGCGACAGTTGTTCCCATCTCGACGACTGGACTTGTTGATGGGGCTTATCTTTTAGATGGTCAGCTCTACTTCCGAGAAGAGGCCATCATGCCGGCTCATCTTATCGGCGTTCCTGGTAGCCACAACGTTGAAAATGCACTAGCAACGATTGCTGTTGCTAAACTCTCAGGGATTGAGAATCAAGCCATTATCGCTGCTCTGAGTCAATTTGGTGGCGTTAAGCACCGATTGCAAAAGGTAGCAACGATTGCTGGCGTGACCTTTTATAATGATAGCAAGTCAACCAACACTTTAGCCACTCAGAAAGCCCTGTCTGGCTTTGATAATCACCAGTTGTTGTTGATTGCTGGTGGGCTTGATCGTGGCAACGATTTTGATGATCTTCTGCCTCATGTAGAAGGTCTAAAAGGCATGATTGTGTTAGGCGAAACAGCACCTAAGCTGATTGCCCTCTGTGAGAAAGCTGGGATTAACTATCAAGAGGCCAAAGATGTCAAGGAAGCTGTTCACCTTGCGTTTGCCAAGGCTCAAGCAGGAGATGTGATTTTACTTAGCCCAGCCAATGCCAGTTGGGATATGTACAAAAACTTTGAAGTCAGAGGCGATGAGTTTCTTGCTGCCGTTGACCAACTACAAGGAGATTATCATGGCTAAGTCAATTGTTTTAACAGGTGGTGGCACGGTTGGTCATGTGACCCTCAACCTGATTTTAATCCCGAAACTTCTTCACGATGGTTGGGAGGTTCACTACATTGGGGATAAAAAAGGTGTTGAGTACCAGCAAATCCAGCAATCAGGGTATGCAGTGACTTTTCATGGCATCATGACGGGCAAGTTGCGTCGTTATTTTAGCCTGCAAAATGTTCTGGACCTTTTCAAGGTTGCCTTTGGGATTCTACAATCCTTAGTGATTATCACTGGTCTTCGCCCCAAAGCTCTCTTTTCAAAGGGGGGATTTGTGTCTGTTCCGCCTGTGATTGCTTGCCGAGTGCTGGGGGTTCCTGTTTTTATCCACGAGTCAGACTTGACCATGGGGTTAGCTAACAGGATTGCCAGCAAATTTGCGACCAAGATGTATACGACTTTTGCACCAACACTAAAGAGTGCCAAGGTTCAGCAAGTCGGTGCAGTGACCAAGGTTGATCAATCAACGACTGGTTCTGCTACTGACTTGGGACCAATTCTTGAGCAATTTGACCCCAATCTCAAAACACTGCTTTTTGTCGGAGGGTCTGCTGGAGCCAAGGTCTTTAACGATTTTATCACAGCTCACCCAGAGCTCTGTCAGCACTATAATATCATCAACATCACAGGCGATGAAAAACTGAACCAGCTCTCACGCAACTGTTATCGGTTAGCTTATGCCACCGACCTCTACCAGCCGTTATTAGAGCAGGCTGATGTGGTCATCACGCGCGGGGGGGCTAACACTTTGTTTGAATTATTGGTAATGGCAAAGCTACATGTGATTGTACCGCTTGGGAAACAAGCCAGCCGTGGGGATCAGTTGGAGAATGCAGCCTATTTTGTCAAGAAAGGCTATGCCGAGCAGCTTTTGGAAGAGGAACTGACCGTTGAGCGTCTGCTTGACAAGGTCAACCAACTCTTAAGATATGCAGACAGTTACCGTTCTGCCATGTCCCGAAGTACTGACATCACCTCTGTTGACAGCTTTTATCAGTTGCTCTTGTCAGAGATAGGAGGGTTATGTGGCGACATTTAAGAAACGAGAATCGACAAAAAAGAAACCTCAGCCAGAGTTGACCGAGTGGCAGAAACGTAACTTAGAATTTCAACAGCGAAAAAAGGAGCGTCAGGCGGAAAAAGAGCGTTTGGAAGCTGAAGCGTTACAAAAAAATGAATCAGCGAGTTCCTCACTTGACGGTGAAGCTACTGAGACAGACAAAACTGTTGACAGCTCTGATTCGTCGAACGCTTTAGAGACACCCGTATCACCTGACTCGATAGCGGTTGAACCACCTAAGGTTAAGCGAGTGAGAAAAAAAGGGCTATCACAGAAATGGCCAAAAGCCTTGCCGATTATCTTTACTGCTCTGATTGTTTTGTTATTGGCTCTCTTTACCATCAGCCCTTTTAGCAAACAGAAAATAGTCACTGTGTCAGGACTTCAACATGCCGTTGAGCAAGAAATCATCAAGGCAACAGGAATCGCATCGGATGACTACATCACGCATACGTTTTTCAACTTAAAAAGCTATGAGAAAGCTCTTGTAAAAAAGAATCCTTGGGTAAAAAAAGCCAATCTGACCTATCAATTTCCTAACAAATTTGCTATCGCTGTGGAAGAAAATGCCATCGTTGCTTACAATGAAACCGCGGATGGTTTTCGACCAATTTTAGAAAATGGTGAGCAAGTCGCTCCACTAGGTGATGGTCAACTTCCCGAGGGTAGCCTACCTTTAAAGTTTGACAAACAAGAAGACACCGCTAGTTTTATCAAACAGTTTATCAGTCTTGATCCGAGCATTCGCCAGTCTGTCAAGCAAGTTATCTTTGCTAATTCAGCGTCAACGCCTGACTTGCTTTTGCTCACGATGGCAGAAGGGCACACGGTTCGTATTCCCCTATCGGAAATCAGCCTAAAGCTCCCTTACTACAAAACCATTAAAGACAAGCTGACCTATCCACAAATTATCGATATGGAGGTTGGCATTTACACGACAACGCCTGAACTGGAAGCTTCAGCTGCTGAAACCAAAGCCAGTAAAGAACAAGAGTCCAGAGAACTTGCAGCTCTTAACAACAACAGCAGCTCAAGTGACACTAAGCCATCAACGCTTACAGAAACCAGCAGCACCTCATCGTCAAACAGTAACTAAAAAGCTTTTACTCCGTTTGCTGATGTGTTGGGAAAGAAATAGGGCACTACACTCCAATAATGGTACCGAAGAAAAGCCCATTTTATGCGACTCGTTGTCTGTATTGGACAGGAGACGGGTTGTTTAATCAGCTCTTTGTCAACTGTAGTGGGTTGACCCATTTAACACCGAGAGAGGACAAAGTTTGTCTTCTCTCGTTTTATATTTAGTGCAATGAAAATGCGAGTTTTGAAGTTTTTATCTTCCGAAACCCAAAGGCATTACGTTTAATGACCTTAATAAGGTTGTTTATCGCCTCAAGTTTAGCGTTTGAGTAAGGCAGTTCTAGAGCATTGCCAATCTTCTCCTTGTCTTTCAAAAAGGTCTGGAAAACCGTTTGAAAGATAGGATTTACAGAGGACTGGTCTTCTTCAATAAGACCAAAAAACTGGTCAGCTTGCTTTTCTTGGAAGTGAAACAGGAGGAGTTGATAAAGATCGTAGTGTTCTTTAATCTCTTGGGAATAGCCGAGCAGTTTAGCGACAATCTCATCCGTTGTTTGAGCTTGTTTGACTGCTGTTCCTTGTAGTCTTCCACCAGATTGATAGATTTTAGCAGTTCCACCTGTCATTTCAGTTGTTCAAGTTCATACAGCTCTGTTATTCTCTTGCCATAGATGTACTGGTTGATAGAAACGGTGCAGTTCATTATTCCGATACCATCGCACTAGGTCTTTAACTGACTGATGCTTTGGATACCAAAGACATCCGTGATGACCTTAGGAGATTTCCCTGCTTTCTTCTTAATGCAGGCTAGTTTAACCACTAACGAATAACAGAAGAAAACACTCCTTATTTCTAGTGTACTAGATATCAACAGGAGTGTTTTTCTTCAGTTTCGTTTTAAAGAGCTAGTGCCGAGGGTTGTCTCAGTTTTTGTGTGGCTCTTAGAATGCTGGTTGAGCATGGCCTGCTAGCTTGTCTTTGATGAATGATTTAACCTCATCGCTAGTCAATGCTTTTTGAACAGCTTTGACGGCATCACTATCTTTGTTGTCTTCACGAGCGACAAGAGACACGGCAAAGGTGTTGTCTGATTCCTCTTCTAAAATCAAGCCATTATCTGTTGGGTTAAGACCCAGTTTGGCGATATAAGTTGGGTAGTTAAAGACCATGTCTTTTTCTTGGTAGGCTTCATTCAGATTAAGTAGACCAATTGGGCTGAAGGTCAGATTTTTAGGGTTTTCTGTGATGTTATCAACCGTTACAGTGTAGCTATCTGGCTGATCAAGGGTGATGATGTTGTGTGTAGCCAAAAGACGCAAGGCGCGTGCCATATTGGTCGGGTCGCTTGGGATAGCCACGTCTGCTCCTTCAGGTAAGTTTTCAATGTTATCAAAATCTTTAGCATAGAAGGACACGTTAGCGTTATAAATAGGCTGAATTTGAACGAGGTTTGCCCCATTACCGCTATTATACATTTCCATGAACGGCTTGTGCTGGAAGAAATTGGCATCAACTTCTTTATTGTGCAAGGCAACGTTCGCTTGAACATTGTCAGAAACTCTGACGATTTCAAGCGTGTAGCCAGCTTCTGCCAAGTCATCTGTAATCATCTCTAGCATGTCTGTCATAGGAGAGGTGTGAGAAGCTACTTTAACGACCACTGGTTCAGCAGTTGATGTCGAGCTTTTGGTCGTTTCTTCAGCAGCCTTTTGACTAGAGCAGGCGGCCAATGCAAAAGCAGAGAAGAGGGTTAAGCTGGAAAGCAATAGTTTTTTCATGAGAAAACTCCTTATTTTGTGATTAGTTTGGCAATGAGATAGCCAATATTTTGAATGACGAAGACATGGACCACAAAGATGATGACAATGAGGTACATGAGGGGGTAGTTGTACTCCTGATAGCCGTAGCGATAAGCGTATTCTCCGAGCCCTCCAGCCCCGATAACGCCCATAACTGTTGAATAAGAGAGGGCAGAAATGGCTGTTGAGGTGAACGATAAGACCAAATCTTGCTTGCTGGCAGGCAAGAGAAAGTAGCGAATCATCTGACTTGGCGTTGCTCCCATACTGATGCTACGGTCGATGATCCCTTTTGGGACATTCAGCAAGGCCTGCTCGACAAAACGAGCATAGAGGCTGACGGATACCAGAGTCAAGGGCAAGGTCGCCGCCAAATTGCCAAAAGAAGTCTGGAAAAGAAACCGACTAACAGGGATTAAAATAAAGATAAAGATGAGGTAAGGGATACTGCGCAGCGTATTTAACAAAATACTGAGCACCTGATAGAGCAGGGGCTGCTTTAAGAGAACAGGCGTATCCAAAGCGTAGAGAAGAATACCTAGTGGGAGAGCGATGACCAAGCAAAACACCAAGGACAGCCCCACCATAAAGTTGGTCTCCCAAAAAGCTTCGATAATGCCTGGGATATGGCTGGTCAAGTCACTTAGCATGGGTCAAGAACTCCTTTACGTGAGTGAGGTAGTGCTTATTGGGGTCGTCTGTTGCGTGCTTAACCGGTCGAACGGTGTCAACAAGTCGCCCCTTGTCAAGAATCATCACCTCATCACAAAATTGTTTCAAGAGGCTTAAATTGTGTGAAATCATCACAATGGCAATGTCACTGGTTTCTCTTAGTTTTTTGAGGAGGTCAAAAATCTCCTGTTCACTATTAGCATCAAGGGCCGAGCTGATTTCATCGCAAAGCAATACCTGAGGTTCCTGCAAGATTGCCATGGCAATGGCAACTTTTTGCTTTTGTCCGCCAGAGAGGTCACGGCAGGGCACGTTTTTGAGATGGCTAAGGGTCATAAAGGCGAGGGTGTCATCGATTTTTTGTCGATTCGGCTTCTTTTTGGCCAAAAAGTAGACAAGGTTGAGGTGATAGAGTACTGTTTCGCCTTCCAAAAGGTTGCCTTGTTGAAAAATATAAGCGACTGTTTTTCGCATGGCTCGCAGTTGCTCAGGAGGGAGGGTCTTAAGCTCTTGTCCATGGTAGAAAATCTGACCATAGTCAGGCTCAACCAAGCCGTTCATCATCTTGAGAATGGTTGATTTACCTGTTCCGTTTTGCCCAATCAGCCCTAGACAATCTCCCTTTTTAACAGAAAATGTTAGATGTTCCAACTTAAAATTTGCTTGGGGATAAGATTTTCCCACATCTTTTAGTTGAATAATCATGTCTCACCTCCTCCACAGACCACTATAGCATAGTTCATTTTCCAGAGCAAGTTCAAGAAATCGATTCTTTTATATAATAACTGAAAACGTGTACCAGTACAGATATATCTTGCCAGCGACGCAGAGATAATGAAAAGATAGAGTGGATGACAGTTGGTCATTCGTTAGAACTCGAGAAATTGTTAGCTGACTAGCCCTGAGCTTTGGCTAATTAACGACCATAAACTGAAAAGACCAGGACGTTTGTCCCAGTCTTGCCATGATTGATTTGACAGGTCGTTGGCTATTGCAAAGAAGAATTAGACTATTCTTAGCTTGCTCGCTTCTTTATTACTTGAAGGTGTAGTCTTTGATAATATCAATTTTTTCGATAAGAATAGGTTCAACAGGTTTGTCCTGATCATCGGTTTTTGTTGATGCGATGTCATCAACAACTGCCATTCCATCGATGACTTGACCAAAGACCGTGTAGCCGCCATCTAGGCTCGGATTTCCTCCTTGAGCGTAGGCGTTATAAATTTTTTCAGGATAGTAAAGAGGATGGAGCTGGCTGGTTTGGTCAGCCTTATTCTGGTTGATGAAAAATTGACTGCCGTTCGTGTTTGGACCGGCATTGGCCATCGCAAGAGCACCGCGGATATTGTAGAGCAAGTCGGAGGACTCGTTAGCGAAGCCTGTTCCATCGTCGATGGATTTATCCTTACCAGCCCAAATTGATTGTCCGCCACGCCCAGTACCCTCAGGATCTCCGCCCTGAATCATAAAGTCATCAATCACACGGTGGAAGCTCACCCCATTATAGTAGCCGTTCTTCGCATGAGTGAGAAAATTTTCGACCGCTAGAGGAGCCAACTCAGGGAAGAGTTTGATGGTGATGTCACCCTTGTTGGTGGTCAATTTGACAGCTGCTTCATTGTCAGCAATCTCAGTTGACAGCTGCGGGAAATCTTTCTTGTTGAGTTCCGTCAAGCGCTCTTTTAGAGCCGTTTGCAATTCGCTTGATGACAAGGTTTCTGATGTGTTTGTTGATTTGGTTTGACAGGCAGTTAGTAGCGCCATAGACACAACCGTCAGCGCAAGAAATTTTTTCATGAGTCCTCCAAAGGCTATTATTCCCTTTATTTTACCATAATTTCTCAAAAAAGACTTAAAGTAAAAAATTCTGATATAATAGTAGCATGACAGCAAAACGAAGTAAAAAAACAACCAGACGCCCTGCTAATAGCAAACGTCGGCTAAATCAAGCTGAACTCGCTAAATGTCAGCGGACCAAACGCCTGATTTGGCGAATCCTTATTGTTCTGATAATCCTTATCGGTCTGATCCGCTTAGGGATTTTTGGTGTGACGGTTTACAACATTTTTCGGTTTGCCTTTGGGTCATTGACCTATCTGGTGCTTATCGGCGTCTTACTCCAAATGCTACTGAACAAATGGCTGGCTCGCTATGATGGCGTGACTATTGGGTTTTGGACAGTGGTGGCTGGCTTACTCCTCAACTGGCATGCTTACCTTTTTACCCAGCCTCAACTCAAACAAGCTGAGGTTTTCAGCGCTACTATCCAGCTCGTCTTTAAGGATTTATCCACCTTTAAGGTAGAACAATTTTTAGGTGGAGGTATGCTAGGGGCAGTTCTCTATAAACCCATCAGTTTTCTTTTTTCAAACATTGGGTCATTTTTTATCGGTGGTCTCATCATACTCCTAGGTCTCTTCTTGATGACTCCTTGGGATATTTACGAGGTCATTGATTTTGTCAAAAATAGCTGGGCGGCATATCAAGTCCGATCAGAACAACGTCGCCAAGCACAATTCCTCAAAAAAGAGGAACGTCGTTTCCAACAAGAAGCTGCCATGGCACAAGCAAGTCAGGAAGAAAATGAGCAGAATCTGGATGACCAGACACCTGATACCCAACTGACACGTGATGAAAGAGATGTTGACATCTACTTGCCATCAGACTCAGAGGACGTGTACGATTTGGACGAGGACTGGTTTGCACAAGAGCAGTCAGTTGATTCAGCGCTAGCATTGCCTGAACTACCAAAAACAAGCCCTTCGCTCAAGCAGCGCTTGCTCTATAAACTGCCCAGCATAGACCTTTTTGCTCCAGACAAACCAAAGAACCAATCCAAGGAAAAGAAAATTGTCCGAGAGAACATCGCTGTTTTGGAACAAACCTTTGCTAGCTTTGGCATCAAAGTCACAGTAGAGCGGGCGGAAATCGGTCCATCAGTGACCAAGTATGAGGTCAAACCAGCTGTTGGCGTTCGGGTCAACCGGATTGCTAACTTGGCAGATGACTTAGCTCTCGCCCTCGCGGCCAAAGATGTCCGTATCGAAGCGCCGATTCCAGGCAAATCGGTCGTCGGTATCGAAGTCCCCAATTCTCAGATTGCAACGGTATCTTTCCGTGAACTTTGGGAGCAATCTAAAACCAACCCAGACAACCTGCTCGAAGTCCCGCTTGGTAAGGCGGTCAATGGCACCAGTCGTTCGTTTGATTTGGCACGGATGCCCCACATTTTGGTGGCAGGTTCAACAGGTTCAGGGAAATCTGTAGCAGTCAACGGCATCATCTCCAGTATCCTGATGAAAGCCCGACCGGATCAGGTCAAATTCATGATGATTGATCCTAAAATGGTGGAGCTATCTGTTTACAACGATATTCCCCACCTCCTCATTCCAGTTGTGACCAATCCCCGCAAGGCCAGTCGTGCCCTGCAAAAGGTGGTTGATGAGATGGAGAATCGCTACGAGTTTTTCAGTCAGGTCGGTGTCCGCAACATCGCTGGCTATAATGCCAAGGTGGAAGAGTGGAACAAAACAGCTGATGACAAACATATTCCCTTGCCACTTCTGGTCGTTATCGTGGACGAGCTGGCTGACCTGATGATGGTCGCCAGCAAGGAAGTCGAGGATGCCATTATCCGACTTGGGCAAAAGGCCAGGGCAGCTGGGATTCACATGATTTTAGCCACCCAACGTCCGTCTGTTGATGTCATCAGCGGTCTGATTAAGGCGAACGTCCCTAGTCGTATTGCCTTTGCTGTCTCCAGCGGTACGGATAGCCGTACCATACTGGATACCAATGGTGCAGAGAAACTCCTTGGTCGTGGGGACATGCTCTTCAAACCGATTGACGAGAACCATCCTGTTCGTCTCCAAGGCTCTTTTATCTCCGATGACGATGTCGAGCGCATTGTCAGCTTTATCAAAGCACAGGCCGATGCCGAGTACGACGACAACTTTGATCCAGGTGAGGTCGCAGATGGTGACGACCTTTCGGGTAATAGCGGAGCTTCTCAGGGCGATCCCCTCTTTGAAGAGGCCAAGAGCCTCATTATCGAGACCCAGAAGGCTTCTGCCTCCATGCTTCAGCGTCGCCTGTCTATCGGTTTCAATCGAGCCACAGACCTCATGGATGAATTGGAAAAAGCAGGCATTATCGGTCCAGCAGAAGGAACAAAACCACGAAAAGTCCTGCAACAATAGCTAAAATCGCTCAAATTAAACAAAAAGCTTGACCATATGAGGATTTTTAGATATGATATAGGGTGTTGGGGTATCTTGCCCACAAAATATTTGGAGGATTTAGCACAATGGCTAATAAACAAGATTTGATCGCAAAAGTTGCAGAAGCAACTTCATTGACAAAGAAAGACTCAGCAGCAGCAGTTGATGCAGTATTTGCAGCAGTGACTGATTACCTCGCCGCTGGTGAAAAATTGCAATTGATCGGTTTTGGTAACTTTGAAGTTCGTGAGCGTGCTGCCCGTACAGGTCGCAACCCTCAAACTGGTAAAGAAATTACTATCGCAGCTTCTAAAGTACCTGCTTTCAAAGCTGGTAAAGCTCTTAAAGACGCTGTTAACAAATAAGCAGTATCTCAAACAGCCCTTATCCACTAAGGATAAGGCTGTTTTTTTGCTGTTCACCAGCATTTTTAGTTGATTTATCACATTTTTTGATATAATAGCTCTATGAGAGAAAAGATTTTTCGTGACCCTGTTCATAATGATATCGTTATCACTGAGCGGGTCATCTATGAGTTGATCAATACAAAGGAATTTCAACGTTTACGTCGCATCAAACAGTTGGGGACAACAGGCTATACCTTTCACGGAGGTGAACATAGCCGTTTTTCCCATTGTTTAGGGGTCTATGACATTACACGTCGTATAGTGCAACGATTTAACACGACGTACCCTCATATCTGGAAGAGTGAGGACAGCCTCCTTGCCATGACCGCAGCCCTGCTCCACGATATTGGGCACGGGGCTTATTCCCATACTTTTGAGCGCTTGTTTGATACGGACCATGAGCAGGTTACTCGGCAAATCATTACCAGTCCTGAAACAGACATTCACCAGGTGCTTTGTAAAGTGTCTCTTGATTTTCCAGAAAAAGTCGCTTCGGTTATCGGTCATACCTACCCTAATAAACAGGTTGAGGAATTGATTTCGAGCCAGATTGATGCTGATCGCATGGATTATTTACTGAGAGATTCCTACTTTACAGGTGTTAGCTATGGGCAGTTTGATCTGACTCGCATCCTTAGTATTATTCAGCCCTTGGAAAACGGCATCGCCTTTGCTCATAGTGGTCTTCATGCGGTGGAAGATTACCTGATCAGGCGCTATCAGATGTACATGCAGGTCTATTTTCACCCTGCCAGCCGTGCGATGGAAGTTCTCCTCCAAAATTTATTCAAGCGAGCCAAGGTACTCTATCCTGAACATAAAGACTATTTTCGGATGACCTCGCCCAATCTCATTCCATTCTTTGAGAGACGGTACGACCTTAACGATTACCTCCGCTTGGATGATGGGGTGATGAATGCTTATTTTCAACTGTGGATGACGAGCTCTGATAAGATATTAGCCGATTTGGCCAGCCGATTCATCAATCGCAAGGTCTTTAAGTCCGTTACTTTTGATGAAGAACACAAAGATCGTTTAGATGACTTACGAGAATGCCTTACTGCTGTTGGCTTTGATGCTGACTATTACAGTGCTGTGCACTACAACTTTGATTTGCCTTACGACATCTACCGTCCGACCGCGAAAAAACCTCGAACGGCGATTAGTATTATTGAGAAAAATGGGGCAATAGCAGAGCTGTCGACCTTGTCACCCTTGGTGTCTAGTTTAACGGGCTCAACACACGGCGATCGCCGATTCTATTTTCCAAAAGAGATGCTCAACACAGGTGATTTATTTAACCTTGATAAACAAGCCTTTCAACAGCAAATAAAAAACGGCCATTTCAATCCCAAAGACCGTTGACCACTGAGACTTTTGTGGTATAATAGAAAAGATAGTTATATTTTAATGTTCGCGGTAAACGCCTTACTCTAATCACTTTTTTGGTGCTGAGGCTTTAGCGCAACCCAACCGTTAACTGAACATTTTTCTTATCACTACAAAATCCTAGAAAGAGCCAAAAGTCATCTCATGAAAAAAACGTCCTTGTCTGAAATTTTTTATTTCATTTTAAGCCTCGTCCTCATCGGTTTATTTGTCTTGATTTATCTTTTCCATCATCAAAAGCAAGCACAGACAGCATCCAGCCGTCCAAAAACAGTGCAAACTTCTAAAGCAGCATCTAAAAAAGTTCCTAAAACAGATGCAGCCTTGGATGAATGGATAAAGCGCCTTGAAGCGCTCGAAAAAACGCCTAAGGCTGATCTGCTTGAGAAGTTGAAGGAGGATTATCGAACTCTGGAAAATAGCGAGAAGAAGACCGCCCTGGCTCAACGGTTAACAGAGCTAGAAGCTGAGATTACTCGTATTTCTGAGGCTGAAGAAGCAGTTGTTTTAGCTGAAACTTACGGTTATCAGTCTTACATTGCGGAAGCTCGTGCTCTGGTTGGTACGATAAAAACAGTAAGCAAGAAGGAAGAATTACAAGCAAGACTGAATGTTTTGTATGTTCCTCCGGTTCAGTCGGAGACGATAGCTGAAACGGCTACCGTCCCAATTCAGCCAGAACCAAGAACTGAGGCGGTCATTGTTCCCACTCAGCCAGTGGCACCGGCGGTTGAATCACCAACCAGTTCAGTTCAATCCACTGGGGCTCAAAGCAATGAAACGGCGACTTCAGAATAAGAGATAAAACTTTTGCCCAACAAGTGATTGCTGGGTGAGGTTAGGGCTTTCTCACCACAGTAAAAAACACTCCATGTTGCTAGTTTACTAGATGCAACAGGAGTGTTTTTTGAGCTTTGTTTTAAGGGGTAACTGTTAAGTTTTTTATTGTCAGATAAACTAAATCTCGTATCCCAACAAAATGCCGCCTTCTTCTGCATAAAAACTGCAGAGACCGCTGGTTGGAATAGACTGGATGGTTGCGTTAGGGAACTTTGCTGTCAGTCCTTCTGTGATTTGTTCACAAATTTTGTCGTTATTACGGTGGGAAATCATAACTCTGCCACCTTTGTAGCCAGCTTTAACCATTTCCTCAATAACTGCTGTAACAGCTTTCTTTTGCCCGCGAGCTTTTTGGAGCAATTCCAAGGTCCCTTCGTCGCTGGCTTGACCGACCATGCGGATATTGAGCAAACCCACGACTGTTCCAACGAGTTTGCTCAAGCGCCCGTTTTTAACGAGATTATCAACTTTAGCAAGAGCAAAAGCCAGTTTGGTGCTACGGTGATAGGTTTTTAGTTCAGCTACAACGTCTTCAAAACCAAGACCGCTTGCAATCAAATCGTTTAGCTTTAGGGCTAGCAGATCTTGCTCACCACCAGCCGATAAGGAATCAAAAATGTGAACCTGTGCCTCTGGGTGCTCTTCAAGGTACATCTCCGAACCTAGGCGAGCACTGTTATTGCTTCCAGACAAGGTTCCTGTGATAGTAATAATGATGGCTTTGCTGGCCCCCTCAAGCGCTTGACGGTAAGCCTCAGGGCTAGGGCAGGCTGATTTTGAAGCTGTTGGTGTGGCATACATCAATGCCATCATCTGATCAGTATCAAGCCCAGCATCATCCACAAAAATTTGCTCACCAACCTGGATGGTCAGCGGAACATTGACAAATTGGACTCCTGTCGCTAAATTTGGCAATTCTCTAAAGTTACATCCTGAATCAACAATGATTTTCCATGTCATCACTTTTCCTCCAACTGTTCATAACTTGACAAATGTTGTCGTCTTTACTACAATTATACCATAAGAGAGAGCGGTTTTCTGGCTTAGAAAATCGGCTGTCACACAAAGAAAGAAACTGTCATGCCTGAAAAAATTCTGTCCCAAAATTCCTTGAATAATCTCAAGCAAGCAAATTTAGAGGCCAAGCAAGTCACCAGAGAAGCACTGGAGACGGCTTTATTGTGCTTATTGGAGAAAAAACCGATTGCACAAATCACCGTCTCAGAGCTCGTTGTTAGGGCGGGTGTGTCGCGCAATGCCTTCTACCGCCATTACAAGAATAAAGAGGAGATTTTTTCAAAGCTGCTTTCCAGAACCCTGCATGGGATTTTTCGGGGGCTGAGTCAGTTTGATCTTAAAACACAGGTTGTTCAAGCCTGGTCTTATCTACTCAATGAAGCCAAGAGTCATGTCCAGATTTTTCACTTAGCCTTCCAGCAGCAGTTTCAACAGTTGCTGACTAGTGCAGTTGCCAAACGCTTCAGAGCCTACCAACGCCTGTGTCGGAAAAAGTGTTCCAGTTACACCACATCATTTTTCAGCAATGCCATTATCGCGATGCTGGGTAAATGGATTGCTGATGGCATGGTTGTTTCAGTTGAAGAAATGGCTAATATGGGACTACCTCTTTTGCCACAATAAGAAAAATCAGCTCTTTGGCTGATTTTTTCTTATATTGATTGATAAAGTCGACGAAGTAGGAAACCTCCTGCCAAAGCATGAATAAAATATCCCACCCTAATAGAACTGAAACTGTAATAGCGAAAGAGTGCCAAGTAGTCTAATGGCGTGACATTAAGCAAGTCACCAAATGTAACGACCCAAAGCAAGAGAATAACAAAGACAATCGAGGCGACTAGAAGCAGAAAGCGCCGTTTCAGGTAGTCAGCTAAGGCCAAAAGTACGAGGAAAGCCACAAAGACATACCAATAGCGCAGGGCTAGCTCCCAGCCAGCAAAAACTCTGTCGCGTTCTTCCTCGCCGAAAGGACCACCTAAGGTTAGAAAGTCATAAACCTGCAACCAAGGGAGAAGAAAGCTCAGTAGGTAACAGAGGAGAGGGAAATGAGCCTTTGTCATCATATTTTCC
This sequence comes from Streptococcus sp. E17BB, assembly GCF_041807725.1. NCBI lineage: Bacteria > Bacillati > Bacillota > Bacilli > Lactobacillales > Streptococcaceae > Streptococcus > Streptococcus sp. E17BB. The sequence goes on along the minus strand of NZ_JBGTZC010000001.1, from coordinate 60,713 downwards.
TTTCTTAATAAACGGCAAAAAATGACTCTAACCACAGGATAAAGTTGTCCATCGGAACCACCTCCTACGACTCGTTGTATTCGCTTTCGCTTTATCGAATTTTCTTTTTTTGTAAAGCAAAAGCGATAAACGTTTATCAGGTTTATCGCCATCTCCAATCAGTGATTTAATAACCTTTTTTTAGTGCCCAGCGGTCAATGGCTTGGGCCACACCAGCCTCATCGTTTGTTCCAGTCACATATTTTGCCAGCGCCTTAACATGGTCTGGGCTATTGCCCATGGCGACACTGTAGCCGGCATAACTAAGCATTTCGAGGTCGTTGTTGGCATCGCCTAAGGCCATAACTTCTTCGGGAGCATAGCCGAGCTTGTCAGCTAGTTTGGCTAGGGCAGTTGCCTTGGTTGCTCCTTTAGGCATGGTTTCAAAGATATAGTGTTGACTACGAACGGTGCTAAATCGTTCTGACAAGACAGCTTCGTAAGTTTCTTGGAAAGGATCTAAATCAGCTGCCTCACCAACAATCATAGCTTCAAAGTAGGTCACATCCTTGCTCAGCAATTCCTCCAAACTAACACAAACTGGCTCTGTAAACACCAAGCCAGCATCCCAAGTGATAATCGGTAAGGGCTCGTCTGCTACGACGTAATAGTTATCCGTATCAAAGGCAGTCAATTGAACTCCTGGAACGTCCTGCTGAAGACGATAGAGGTAGGTTAGCTCCTCAGGAGTTAAATGAAAGTCATCAACCAGTTCCCAGTCTTGTCGTTTATGGGTGGAACAGCCGTTGTTGACAATGACATAGTCGTCTGGAGAAACGTCAAGCTGTTCAAAGAAAGGCTTAACCCCAACCAAAGGGCGTCCTGTACAGATAACGACCTTGATGCCAGCTTCGGTTGCCTCTTTTAGTGCTCGGATGTTTTCTTGTGGCAGTTGCTTTTGGCTATCGAGCAAGGTGCCATCCATGTCAATAGCAATCAGTTTAACAGTCATATCAATCTCCTTTATACTATGTCATCAGTTGAGGGGGTGTCAACGTAGTAAGACGAGCTGTCGGCTTGCCATTTGGATTTTGGCAGATGCCAACCTCGTTTATAACCAAGCATCCGTAAGGTCACAATTAATACCGCTAAAAGGTAGTAACCGAAGTCGTTGTTAACAACTCTGAAATGAATCAAGATAGCAGCTAAAATTGACCAGCCAGCATAGACCTCAGCTTGCAATACGGCTGGTTTACGTCCAGCTAACATATCGCGGATAATACCGCCTCCTGCTCCTGTTAAAACAGCCGCCACGATAACCGCACTCAATGACCACCCTTGATTTTGGGCATGCAAGGCGCCTTTTATCGAAAACGCTGCTAGACCAATCGCATCTGCAACTACATCTGCCCGCTTCCAATGCTTGTCGACCAGATGAGGCAGGAAAAAAAGAAGCAGGATCACGATCATGGCAATGTGAAATTCGACATCCTGCCCCCAGAGCGTAGACATTGGCAAACCGATGAGCAAGTTTCTGACAGCACCTCCCCCAAAAGCTGTAACAAATCCGAGAATAAACACGCCAAGAATATCAAATTCTTCTTCCATAGCCACGATAGCCCCTGAGATGGCAAAAGCTACCGTCCCGATAATGTTTAAGATGCCCCAAACGTCCATAGACTCTCCTTGTCTTCGTTTTCTCTAGTTTACCATGAAACTACTGAAAACGCTACATTGAAATCAGTTTTTTCGAAACTATCGCCAAATAGTTAAAAAGCCGTCCCTGCATTTCAGACAAGTTAACAGAGAGACGGCTTTTAAGATGAACAAAACGACCTAGTCAATCCTGAACTTAGTGCCTTTTAAGGCGCGGTTGAGGGTCATTTTCCAGGCTGTTCCTGTAACGGTAATTTGCTTATCCTCCAAATTAACCTGAACAGCATCGACAGTTTTCAACGCCAGCAGTTTTTCGGTGACGGTATTGACACAGCCTTGGCATTTGAGACCTGAGATGGGATATGTTTTTTCCATAATTTCCTCCTTGTGTCTGTATTAGCAGACTATCTTTTGAATGATCAGTATTAACAGTTTAGGTAAGGTTGTGTCTTAACTAGCTTGTCGCCTGAGCCGTAGTGTATTTGTCAGAACAGATACCGAGCTCAAGCTCATGGCAAGACCTGCCAGCATTGGATTAAGAAGCGGTCCACCAAAGAAGTGGAGCACGCCCATCGCTACTGGAATGGCTAAAATATTATAAATAAAGGCTAGAAAGAGATTTTGTTTGATGGCTCGCAGGGTCAAACGACTGATGGCAAAGACTTTGAGCAAGCCCGCTAAATCAGCGGTCATCAAGACGATATCTGCTGCTTCAATGGCAATATCTGCCCCAGCTCCGATGGCGATACCGACATCGGCTAGGGTTAAAGCAGGGGCATCATTGATTCCATCGCCCACCATAGCAACCCGTCGCCCTTTTGCTTGTAAACTGGCCACAACACTGGCTTTATCCTGAGGTAGCACCTGACTAATGACATCCGTTATGCCCAGTTTTTTGGCAATAGCTGACGCTGTTTTCTCGTGGTCACCGGTCAGCATGACAACAGCGTAGCCTGCGGATTGGAGTTGCTTGACGGTGGATAAGGCTTCTGGACGGATGGGATCTGCGACTGTTAGTAATCCCCACAAGATTCCGTCAACTGTTAGAAAAATCGGTGTTTGCCCTGCTTCAGTTGCCTGCGATAGGTCATTTAAGGCTGCTGTTATCGCGACCCCTCTTTCCGTCATCAATCGCTCATTTCCCAACAATATCTCCTGCTCTGCGATTTTACCAGATAACCCATAGCCTGATAGGGTCTCTAACTCATCTACTGGTAATAGGTCAAGCCCCTGAGTCTCTGCTTCAGCAAGTACTGCCTGGCTCAAGGGGTGCTGGGAGAGTCTCTCTAAAGATGCAGCCAGTTGTAAGATTTCTTCCTGAGTGTTATGATAGGTCCTAGTCGCCATGAGGTGAGGGCTGCCGAGGGTCAGAGTTCCTGTCTTGTCGAACACAATCGTGTCGACCTGATGAGCTAGTTCCAGCATGTCCCCTCGTTTGTAGAGGACGCCCTGCTCTGCTGCCAGTCCTGTGCCTACCATGATAGCGGTCGGGGTGGCCAATCCCAGAGCACAAGGACAGGCGATGACCAGAACCGCAAGGGCGGTTGTTAGGGCAAAAGCAAAAGATTGCCCCATCACAACCCACCAAAAGAAACCAGTCAGCACGGCAAGGAGCATCACCACTGGAACAAAGAGACGTGACACTTGGTCAGCCAGTTTAGCAATGGGAGGCTTGCTGCTTTGCGCTTCCTCCACTAAGGTAATAATCTGTGAGAGGAGGGTCCCAGAACCGATTTTTTCTGCTCGGTAGCGTAGACTGCCTTGTCCATTGACACTACCTGCATAAACAGGAGAACCGATTGTCTTTTCAACAGGCAAGGATTCGCCGGTCAGCAGGCTTTCATCAATACTTGATTGTCCCCAGATGACTTGACCGTCGACGGCTACTTTTTCCCCAGCGGTTAATTCAAGCTCGTCCCCGATAACAATCTCTTCAATAGGAAGCCGATAAGCCTTACCGTTGCGAGTGACTGTTGCTTCCTTAGCAGATAACCGAAGAAGCTTTTTCAAGGCTTGGGAGGTTCGTCCTTTGGACAAGGTTTCAAGGTATTTGCCAAAGGTCATCAGTGTCAAAATAACCGCAACTGACTCAAAATAGAGGTGGTGCACATGGTGCACATGCCCCAGCAAGACATGATAAGCGTTGTAAAAACTGTAAATGAGCGCGGATAAGGTCGCCACCGCTACCAAGCTATCCATGTTAGGATGACCTGTCCTCAATGCCCTAAATCCTCGTTTAAAAAACAAGCGTGACACCCAGACAACAGGCAAGGTCAGGATGACATTGACCGCTAGATAAGCCAGAGGTGCCCGATTAGGTGCTAAAGCAGTTGGAACAGGCAAACCAATCATGCTACCCATGGTCAGATAAAACAGTGGCAGAGTGAAGAGGCTAGACCAAAACAGACGCTTTTTTAATTCGCTTAACTCGAGGTCTTCTCGCGCATCCTGAGAAAGACTGAGCTTGTCATCGTAAACCTGCCCTTGATAGCCAGCTTCAGCAATGGTCGCTAAAATCTTTTCTTCAGTTAAGCTGGTGTCTCGCGTGACCGTCAATTTTTCTGTTGCTAGATTGACCGTCGCTTCACTCACTCCTGCTAGCTTAGAGACCGCCTCTTCGATGGTTCCAGCACAGGATGTGCAGGTCATGCCAGAAATTAAAAATGTTTGTTTAACCATGTTGTACCTCCTTTTCGCAAGTGCATTGACTAGGCAGGCAGTTACATGGGACGATGTCAACCACCTGCTCTTTTTTGGAGCATAGCAGAGCCTCAACCGCTGCTATATCGCTTGCTGTCATGGGCAAATCTGTTAAGATCGATAGGAACAGAGGCAAATGCTTACGTTGGCAGATTTTGTCAAATGCTTGACGCACCTCCTCCTGATAGCTCGCCTCCTCTGCCAAAATGGGAGAATAGATATACTGGCGTCCGTGACGCTCCGTCTGTAGAGCTCCCTTATCCACCAAACGTCCCAATAACGTCTTGATGGTTGAAGGGGACCAGTTGAATTTATCTTGCAGGCTAGTGATGATGGCTGAGCTAGGTAAAGCCCCCTGAGCCCAGACCACACGCATGACCTGCCATTCAGATGCTGAAAGTGACATAAGGAACTCCTTTTTGTTTACGTTTGTAGATATATTTTAGCATAAGCGAAAGACGCTGTCAAATAAAAATTTACAAATGTAGATATATCTATCGGTAAAAAAAATAAAAATAGACGACCCTGAGTTGGTCATCAGAATCGTCTGTTTTTATTTTTCAGTGAATTAGAAGTCTGCGACGTTGTGATAAACCTTTTGCACATCGTCATCGTTTTCCAGAGCATCAATCAATTTCTCAAAAGTCGCTAAATCCTCATCGGATAGAGTTACTTCGCTTTGAGGAATCATCTCAAGCTCAGTCACTTGAAATTCGCTAATACCTGCTGTACGAAGGGCCTCCAGACCCTTATGAAGGTCAGTTGGAGCAGTGTAGACAGTAATCATACCATCCTCAGCTTCGACATCATCAACTTCCACATCAGCCTCTAACAGCGTTTCGAAGATGCTGTCTGCATCATCACCGTTAAAGACGATGACCCCCTTCTTATCAAACATGAACGACACAGAGCCTGCTGCTCCCATGTTCCCGCCATTTTTACCGAAGGCTGTCCGGACATTAGCAGCCGTCCGATTCACATTGCTGGTCAAGGTATCCACGATAATCATTGATCCATTTGGACCAAAGCCTTCATAACGCCCTTCAACGAAAGTCTCATCAGTCTTACCTTTGGCCTTGTCAATCGCACGGTCGATGATGTGTTTAGGTACTTGGGCCTGCTTAGCTCGCTCGAGCACAAACCGAAGCGCTGCATTACTCTCCGGGTCTGGCTCTCCCTTTTTCGCGGCAACATAGATTTCAACACCAAACTTGGCATAAACTTTTGAGTTAGCGCCGTCTTTGGCTGTCTTTTTAGCGACAATGTTCATCCACTTACGTCCCATGGTAAGTCTCCTTTTATCTTTTTTGGAAAATAGCAGAGCTGTCCATCAGCTGACTACTTTAATTGCTCTACCATTATAGCACACGATGTCCTCTTGGTAAAATGCTTTTGTAAACTCTTGACTAAAAAATGATCATCTAAGCAAATACAAAAACCTACCCTCAGAGTAAGTTTTTGTGTTTATTTTACTGACCACTAGCACTGGAGCTGGCTTCTGGTTGTGTTTGGCTCACAGTTGGAAGAGTGTCTGTTGTTGTCTCGGTGGTCGTTTGGGTCGATGTTGATGAGACGTCTGTCGATGAACTAGATGAGGAACTACTTGAGCTGTAGTTAAACCATTGTTGCTGTGGGTAGTAACCATCTTTGTAGAGGAAACCACCGCTACGGTAGATGCCGCTAGGCATTTCCCAATCAGCTCCCGAATAATCATCTAGGTAGGTCATCATGGCACGGTACACTCGTTGGGCAATTCGCAAATCATTGCCGTAAAGAGGCGTTAATCTGTTTTTGTAACCTGTCCAGACAGCCATTGAGTAACGTGGGGTATAGCCGACAAACATCTCATCGGGAGCCATCAAGCCAACGCTGTCAGGTGTGACACCATACTCACCTTCAATAATCGCATACTCTTCGTCAGTGTAGTTTGATGTCCCAGACTTACCTGCCTGAACGAGCCCTGGGATGTAAGCCGTTGTCCCTGTTCCGCCTGTGTAGAGTACTGTTTTTAGCATGTCTGTCATCATGTAAGCCGTCACTTCTGACATTGCTCTCGTTTCTTCTGGGGTGTAGTCGATAACGCGACCATCACTAAATTCGATTTTATTGACATACTGGGGTTTGATGTAGGTGCCTCCGTTGGCAAAGGCAGCATAAGCTGCAGCCATGTTTTCGCTACTTGCGCCGTATTGCTCGTCAACGACAGAAGTATTACTTGAAATGGCATTTGAATAATACAGCTCAGGGTAGTTGATGCCGATTTGACTGAGGAAGGTTTTGGCACGCTCAAGTCCGACAGCTTCTAAGGTTCGAACAGCAGGCACATTTCGTGACATCTGAATAGCACGTTGAACAGGCATCCAGCCATAGTGCAATTTGTCCCAGTTGTTGAGCTCGGTTGTGGTACCTGGCCAATTATAAACAGAGTCGTTTAGCTGATGAGCAGTTGTATGGTAAATATCGTACTCAAAAGCTGGTGCGTAGTCCGTAATTGGTTTCATGGTTGACCCCCAGTCGCGGTCAGTCATGACCGCTTGGTTAGTACCAAACGATGTGTTCGGGTCTTGGAGGCGGCTACCTAACTGGGCGATGACCTTACCATTTGTAACATCCATAAGGGTTGAGGCAACTTGGAAGTCGTTGTCTGGGAAATAGACGTATTCGTCAGTATTGTAGATATCCCACAAGTGTTGTTGAATCGCCTGATCGACATTAGTATGAACTTTTAATCCTGAAGTAAAAATATCACTGCCAGTTTTTTCTTGCACCTCCTCAATAACTTGCTTTAGGTAGTTATCGAGATATGGCGCATAGCTTGGTCGATCAGACAAGGGGAGTAGCCCATCTGCTATAGGGGTTGCAACTGCTTGGTCGTATTCCTCCTGGGTGATGTGCTCGTAGCGAAGCATTTGTCCCAAAACGATGTTGCGACGTTCTTGTGCAGCTTCAGGGTTGACATAAGGGTTGTATTGGCTCGGTGCTTGGGGAATACCAGCCAATAAGGCAACCTGCGCGGTGGTCAAGTCTTTTAAGTCTTTGCCAAAATAAGCTTTGGAAGCCGTCAGCATTCCATAGTTACCGTTACCCATGAAAACCTTATTGACATAAAAGGTCAAAATCTCTTGTTTGGTGTACTGTTTTTCCATCTGAAGAGATAGCCAGACTTCCTGGATTTTACGCTTTATGGTCTGGTCAGAGCTTTCGGTTGAGAAATAAGCTAACTTAATCAACTGCTGATCGAGCGTTGACCCCCCTTGCAAACTATCGTTGTTAAGGTTATGCCAGATAGAGCCTAAAATACGGTAAACATCGACACCGCGATGCTTGAAGAAACGATGATCTTCGATGGCAGTCACCGCATTGACCAAGTTTAAGGGGATATTATCCGCAGTAACACTTTCACGCTTTTCAGCACCCAAGTCAGCAATCAACTGCCCTTGGTTATCAAACACCAGACTGGAAGAAGTAACTTGTAAGTGTTCCTCGTCTAGTTTAGGTGCGGTACTGGCATAGTAAGCAAAGACTAGACTGCCCAGTATAGTACCTAGAATTGTCAATATCAGACCGATACCCGCGAGATATTTTAAAGATTTTATAAGTGTCGGTTTAATAGTCATCACCGCCTAACAAATTTTTTTTCTATAATGTCCAAATAGGGAATTTGAGGAAAGGCACCTTGCTCTATGGGATAGCCATGTTTTTTGATATAATCAAGGGGCATTGACTTTTGTCCCTTAACCTCTGTATAAAAGGCAATCAAACTCTTGGCAGGTAAGAGGAAGGTTTGCTGGCTTATTGAAAAATGAAGAAGGACAAAGCAGATGCCCTGCTGCTCAAGAACATGAGCCATGTGGTCAATCTGGTGTTGATGAAAGTTTTTGAGAGGAAAACTGTTCTTTTGCCTTGTTTCCTTGGCCTCAAAATCAATGTAGTACCCTCGATAGACACCGGAGTAGTCGGTTGTTGATGCATGCCTAAAATAAGCCTCCACAATCTTAGCTCGGCTACGGCGTGGGTAATCAACCTTGACAATCTGAACAGGCGTCGGTTTTTTATGAATAACAGCAAGACCTCTTGACAAATAATAGTCATTTGTGGCGTTGATTGCTGTTTCAAAGGACATGCCTCGATTGGCAAAATCAGTAACCTGGGTCTCCGTTTTGTTACTAATGAGGCGCCGGTTGAGTTTATTTGGGTAATTAACCATGAGCCTCCTCTTTCCTAAATTAGCTTTTGGACAATATAAAGCACTCTTATTATACCATAAAAATAAAAAGGAGAAAAATATATGACTGCATTTCTTGTTGTGGGCTACAAAACCATGGACCTAAACATTTTTTCGGACAAGGATCCTAAGGTCAACATCATCAAAAAAGCGATAAAAAAAGACCTGATTCAGCTCTTTGAAGATGGTGTGAATTGGCTGATTTTTCAAGGGAATTTAGGGTTTGAAAGCTGGTGTTTAGAGGTGGCTTTAGAGCTGAAACAAGAGTACGATGTGCAGTTGGCTTGCATTTTTTCTTTTGCCGATCACGGGCAATCTTGGTCAGAGAGCAATCAGATGATTTTAGCTAAATTTCGGCAGCTAGATTATGTTAACCATAGCTTTGCTAGCTATAGTCAGCCGAGCCAGCTTAGTCAACACCAAGATTTCCTCCTTAACAACAGCCAAGGGGTCTATCTGTTTTACGATTCAGAACATGAGACCAAGCTCCGCTATTTTGTTAAAGTAGTAAAAGAACGAGCAGGCTATGACATCAAACAGCTCGATTTTGAGCGCTTAAATGAACTTGCCCAAGAGGAGTCCTAAAAAATCCAGTGTTTTCCCTTGCTTTTTATGGGTAAATCCTGTAACATATAAACTGAGCTTTTAGCGATAAACAATAGTGTGGAGAGAGTAAATGGCAAGAATTATTTATAGTCCTAAGGATATTTTTGAGCAAGAGTTCAAAGTCACCATGCGGGGGTTTGATAAGGCCGAAGTTGATGAATTTTTAGACAATGTTATTAATGATTACGAGCTATTTTTAGCTGAAATTGACAGTTTGAAGAAAGAAAATACCCGCCTCAAGGCAAAATTAAAAGAGGTAATGGATCAACAAGAGGCTAATACTGCGCCTTACACACCACCATTAGTAACACCTGACCACCCTATGTACAGTGAACCTGAGACATTTACGCCAACTTCTGCCAGCAACTTTGATATTTTAAAACGCATTAGCCGTCTGGAAAGAGAAGTTTTTGGAAAACAAATCCAAGAATAGGCTCATGCTGTGCAATTTTTGGATAATCGCGTAGCAGAGATTGCTATGAGGAAAGTCCATGCTAGCACTGGCTGTGATGCCAGTAGTGTTTGTGCTAGACGAACCAATAAGTCTAGGGACGCAGCTTGCTGCGTTACGGCGGTTAAACAGGCTAAGTCCTCTAGGATATGCCTCAGTAGACCTGAAAAGTGCCACAGTGACGCAGTTTTCATGGAAACGTGAAAAATGGAACGCGGTAAACCCCTCAAGCTAGCAACCCAAATTTTGGTCGGGGCATGGGATGGCTGGAAACGAACGGACCATCTCAACTGTTGCTCAGCAACAGGAGACAGATGATTATACAGAGGAAGAATAACCTAGTTCTCCCTTGGACAAAACATGGCTTATAGAAAATTGCATAATAGGTAGGCTAGCGTTTGCTAGCTTTTGTTTTAGAAAGATGATGCTAATAATAGCAGGTAAATAAGTGTCTCACAGTTTTTTCTGTTTAATCGTCATTCAGAAAGGAAAATCATGAAACAGAACTTTAATTTAGTGGCAACAGCAGCTGCTGGACTAGAGGCCGTAGTAGGGAAAGAAATCAGGGCTCTAGGACTAGATTGTCAAGTGGAAAATGGTAAGGTAAAATTTCAAGGAAGCGTTCGCGACATCGCTCTAACCAACCTGTGGTTGCGAGCTGCTGACCGCATCAAGATTATCGTCGGAGAATTTCCCGCCAAAACCTTTGAAGAGCTCTTTCAGGGCGTCTTTGCCTTAGACTGGGAAAATTACCTGCCTCTGGGCTGTGCCTTTCCTGTCAGCAAGGCTAAATGCGTTAAGAGCCAGCTACATAACGAACCCAGTGTTCAGGCCATCACTAAAAAAGCCATTGTCAAAAAACTGCAGAAACACTACCATCGCCCTGAGGGTGTTCCGCTGATGGAGAATGGTCCAGAATTCAAGATTGAAATTTCCCTCTTGAAAGACCGCGCAACAGTGATGATTGATACCACAGGTTCTAGCCTCTTCAAACGTGGCTATCGGACTGAAAAAGGAGGAGCTCCAATCAAGGAAAACATGGCAGCAGCTATCATGATGCTGACAAACTGGTTTCCTGACAAACCGCTCGTTGACATCACCTGTGGATCGGGCACCTTTTGTATAGAGGCGGCAATGATTGGTTGCAATATTGCCCCAGGCTTTAACCGTGATTTTGCCTTCGAAGCCTGGCCTTGGGTTGATAAAACTATAGTGGCTGAGGTTCGGGCTGACGCCGATAGCAGAGCAAACTATGAGGCGCCGCTGGATATCTCAGGTTTCGATATTGACCAGCGTATGGTGGAGATTGCCAAGAAAAATGCCGCAGAAGCTGGGTTAGGTCATGTGATTACCTTCAAGCAGATGCGGTTGCAGGACTTCCGCACGGATAAAATCAATGGCGTAATCGTGTCAAACCCGCCTTATGGGGAGCGGTTGTTAGATGACAAAGCCATTCAGATTTTGTATAATGAAATGGGGCAAACCCTAGCACCACTCAAAACATGGAGTAAATTCATCCTAACCAGTGATGAACATTTTGAAAAGAGCTATGGCCAAACGGCTGACAAAAAGCGTAAACTCTACAACGGCACTCTCCGAGTAGATCTCTATCAGTTTTATGGTGAGCGTGTCAAAAGAGCAGATAACATCAGGAGGTCAAAAAACGATGTCTAAAGAAAATACCCCAAACCAACCTCTAAATGAACAAAATCTTGATTTTGAACAGGCAAGAGAGATGACTGTTGAAGAAGCCGTCCAAAAAGAAGCCGATTTGGCTGCTGGTGTGACAGCCGAGGACAGTGTCCTAGATAAGTACATCAAAAAAAATCGCGACAAAATTGGTGAGCAAAAATTTGCGAACAAGGATAACATGAAGAACTTGTCTGACATGGATACCTCGTCTCTTGATAATTTTATCGAAAAACAGCGTCAGGAACTGGAAACACAGGTGGGCTCTGAGGAAGTAGCCGCTTCAAAACAACCAGAAGGCTTTGATCAGATTATTGCGCCTGTGGCACCTGTGACTGACGATCTTAGTAAGGTTGCTGAGATTGAAACCTTTTACGGAGATGATTTTACAGCAACGCCTCATCGACCAAAACGTAAAGGATGGATTATCGGCAGCTTAGCTGCGCTTTTCCTGGGAATTATCGGTTTGGCTTATGGGCTTAACCAGTTCAATAAGCAGGCGACCACAAACATGTCGTCTAGCCAAACATCAACCAGCAAAAGTAGTTCTACAGCAACATCTTCTGCTAAGCCAGCAGACGTTAAGGCTTTTGACGACCTTTACAAAACATTTTTTGCCGATGACGCTCTTACAAAACCTAAAAACAGCGAGTTTGACAATATCACTGCTTTAGAGGATGCCTTGAAAACCTTGGAGGGAACGAGTGACTACGAGGCGGCCAAGGCAAAAGTTGACAGCTTGAAAAAAGCTATTACAGCGATTACCCCTGTGAACGAGCAGTTTGAAACGCCAGCTATTGTGAATGGTGAGAAAGTTGAAGCTAAAGTAAAAGAAGGAGCAAGCTTTGACCACTTGACCGCATCCGTTTTAAATACAGGAAAAGCTAATCTTGATACGCTCTTGCAAGGCGTTATCACTGAAGCAAAAGGCTTGGCGAACTCTGGCACAGCTCCGAGCACCACTGCCCAACAAGACAAGTCAACAACTCCTGACACAGCAATTCCAGATGTTAGTGATGCAAAAGCAAGCAAGTCGAGCGAACCAACTGTACCGCTTCAGCGAGAGCTCAGCCGTGTACCATACAACCAAGCAGTGATTGCTGATTCATCAAATCCTGCATGGGCATTTAACGATGGTGTGCTAGAAGAGATTCTCCGCGTCTCTCGTGAACGTGGCTACTTTACAGGGGATAATTATATCCTTGAACCTGTAAATATTATCAATGGCAATGGTTACTACAACCTCTTCAAATCAGACGGGACCTACCTCTTCTCTATCAATGCTAAGACAGGGTACTTCGTCGGAAATGGTGCAGGACATGCAGATGCTCTGGATTATTAGGGATTAAATAGTTTGAAAATAAAAACTCCCACCTGTATCAATTTTTTCAGATACAGGTGGGAATTTTATTTAGCTGATGTTCTTATTCATAAAAGATTAGATGCTTTAGAGATGGTTTTGGCAGTTAGCTATTCAGCAATGGACGGTGAGCGAGTCTTTATCAGTAATACTCCTGAATGGAAGACTTGGGTTCTGGACGTTGTCAGATCATGTGTCTTCTAAACTCTCTTTCAAAAAGTCATGTTGATGCTGTTTTTCTGCTGGGCGTCACGCCACACAGTAAGACAATAATTTACAGATACTTACTGGTTTCTTTAATGCTCAGTTTTGCCAATTGTTCTTGCTGGTCATTGATAAACTGTCTAACCCAATCGGGATTGGGTTTTGAGAAATCGCGTAATGCCCAACCAATGGTTTTATTGATAAAAAATTCTTCACTGCCTAAGTTATTCTGAATAATTGTTGCCAATTAATGTTGTATTGGTTTTTTCTTTACGCAAGAGTTGATGATCAATCGCTAGCCTACGTAACCACATATTGTCTGAAAGACTCCAATCAAGCAATGTTTTTTCGACTTCGGGATAGCGCAAAGCAATTGCACCTACAATGATATCCAAGCCATCAATCGTATCCCACCACGATTTATCGATAGCAAGATGCTTGATGTTCTCGACATCTGTGGGAGTGAGTTGGTGCTTCATCGTTGTCAGATAATCCATTGCGACATATTGCAATTCACGATAGGGAGACTGCCAGCAAGCCTTTATAAAATTCCAATCAACAGTCTGGTTTTTAGCGGTTTTGAAAAAGGATTGCTGTATCTTTTTTCGCTCAGGTGCAGGAACTCCCAGATACAAAAACTGATCACGCATATAGGCGCTCATTTTTTCAGCTTTCTTGGTGTCAGCAAGTTGTTTTAGTTCAGAATAGAGTTGGTTGAACACTGAGGAATTCTCCTTTTGGCAGTAAAAGTCAGGCTAACCAAGTGACGTCCAACGAATGACAGCATTTAAGCTTATCGTCCTGCTCTAGTTTGTGACAGGTTGTCGTTCAAAGGCATCGCTTGAAATGCCTTGCTCCAAAATCAATTTTGCCCATTCTTTAGCAGAATGAAGGCTATGGTCTTTGTAGTTGCCACAGGACTCGATCGTGGTGCCTGGGACGTCTTCCCAAGTTATCTGCTCTGCTATTTCTCTCAAACTATCGGTAATCACACGAGCAATCTCTTCAGCAGTCGGTTGCCCCCACATGATCATGTGGAAACCGGTTCGACAACCAAAAGGCGAGCAGTCAATCATACCATCAACTCGCTGGCGGATGAGTTTAGCCAGCAGGTGTTCAATCGTATGCAAACCTGCCGTGTCCATGGCATTGTGGTTGGGTTGAATGAGGCGGATATCAAAGTTGGTGATGACATCACCTTTTGGACCATATTCTTCCGAAATTAGGCGGACATAAGGCGCTTTTACGATGGTGTGGTCAAGTTCAAAGCTTTCTACAGTAACGTTTTTGGTCATGGTATTCTCCTTAGTTTTAGTGTTCTTCTATGATACCATATTTTGTCAGCGGTTTACATATAGGTGTCCTAAGTTTCCGAAACGTAAAAAATAGTTAAATATCAAGATTTAGAGAGTAGAGATTCTGCTCTCTTTTTCGTTGGTTAAAATTTTACAAGGAGGTCGCAGATGATACCGAAGAAGAGGTTATATGTACATTGTAATCGGAAATATTTGGGAGAATCCAGAGTTGGTGGAAGGCGTATGAAATCATTATTACGCTACCCAGGGAGTAAGTGGAATTTAGCTAGCAAGATTGTATCGCTATTACCAGAACACAAAAGCTATCTTGAGCCTTATTTTGGCTCTGGGGCGGTGCTATTTAACAAAAACGCATCAGCTATTGAAACAGTCAACGATCTCAACGATGATGTTGTCAATCTATTTGAGATTGTCCGTGACAGACCACAGGAGCTGATTGATCGGCTGTTTTGGACACCATATAGCAGAAAGGTCTATGACGAGGCCTTTGAGCGGTCGCCTGTTGATGAGGTGGACAAGGCTCTGCTGTTTATCATCAAGTCGGTGATGAGTCACGGTTTCAGAACGACAGAAAAAAGCGGTTGGAAAAACGATATTAACGGTAGGGAGAGAGCTTATGCGGTTAAGCATTGGAACGATTTGCCAGACGTTGTGCTGGCGATGACCTCTCGCCTGAAGCAGGTACAGATTGAGCGTCGGCCAGCTCTTGAGTTGATCAAGCGATTTGACAAGCCAGATGTTTGCATGTATGTTGATCCGCCTTATGTTCTTTCAACGAGGACACGGGAGCAGTACAGCTATGAGATGAGCGATAGCGACCACATAGAGTTGTTGGAGGTTCTCAATAAAATACAAGCGAAGGTGCTGCTGAGTGGCTACGATAGTCCGCTGTATAATGATAGGCTCAAGCACTGGCACCGCATGGAGTTCTCGGCTACTGCAGAGAAGGGTTTGCCTCGGACGGAGGTGCTCTGGTTGAATTTTCAACCTAGCGGGCAGATGGAGCTATTATGAAATTTCTAGATTTATTCGCTGGTATCGGAGGTTTTCGTCTTGGCATGGAAGTAGCAGGGCATGAATGTATTGGCTTCTGTGAGATAGATCCGTTTGCCAGAAAAAACTACAAAGCTATACACGACACGAGAGGGGAGGTGGAGTGGCATGACATTACAAGAGTATCAGATGACGCTGTTCGAGGAATCGGACATGTGGACATTATCTGTGGAGGATTTCCGTGCCAGACTTTCAGCATTGCTGGAAAGCGGCGAGGATTTGAAGATACTAGAGGGACTTTGTTCTTTGAGATTGCTCGGGTCGCCTCTATTCTCAGACCTAAATATCTATTCCTTGAAAACGTGCCAGGACTGCTCAGTCACAACAACGGTGATACCTTCGAAACCATCCTCGAAACGCTGGCAGAACTGGGGTATGATGCGGAGTGGCAATGTTTCAACAGCAAGAATTTTGGAGTCCCCCAAAACCGTGAACGGGTGTTCATTATTGGACATCTTAGAGGAGCAGGTGGACGAGCGATATTTCCTTTCGGAGGAAGTGACCAAAAAACTAATGAACAACCAGCGCAAGTGATTGGTCTTGGTAATATCAATCCGTCAGGAAAAGGAATGAACGGAGAAGTTTATCTATCTGACGGTCTAGCTCCTACGCTGACGACAAATAAAGGCGAGGGCATTAAGATTTTACAACGTTCTCATGGCTACAACAAAGGTGGAGAACATGATATAGCTCCTACGTTAACAAGCAACAGCTATCAGCACAACAATCATGTGATTGTGTATGATTTTTACAATAAATCGAAAAAGGATATTGTCGGCACTCTGACGGCAAGCGGTTATCAAAGCAATACTAGAGCGGGCACTTTTGGTATAGGTGTTGGTTCTCGTATTCGCAAGTTGACCCCTCGTGAATGTTGGAGGCTACAAGGCTTCCCCGATTGGGCTTTTGACAAAGCGCAAGCAGTTAATAGTAACAGTCAGCTCTATAAACAGGCTGGAAATTCGGTCACGGTCAACGTGATTGAGGTCATCGCAAAGAAATTGATTTGAAAAATAAACAGAGGAGTAGTCAGTATGACAGTTATTCAAATAGAACAGCGACGAACTAAAAATTTGGTCATTGATGAATTGATGGTCTTAACAGGTTGGTCACGAGAGCGAGTATCAAAAGCTCTTGGTTTGATGGAGCAAGAGAAAACAGTTTCGTTTACTCCTGAAGGTTTTTAAAGATTAGCGAGGTAGTTAAAGTGAGTATCGATCAATTTAATGCCATTACGATTGAGCAGATGGAGACATCAGAGATTTTTTATAGTATCCCAAAGGTACTGCTTGAAGATGAGCAATACAAGGAACTGAGATTGGATTCTAAGATGCTTTATGCCATTCTCAAGGATCGTCTTAAATTGTCTGCCAAAAACAGGTGGATTGATGAACAAGGTCGTGTTTATTTGGAGTATTCCAATAAAGAGCTTCAAGAGATATTTAACTGCTCTAAGAATACCATCATTAAAATTCGGTCTGACCTCACTAAGCATGGACTGATTTATGAGGAATCACAGTTCACCAAAGCTGATGGTCAGGTCTCTAATCGTATCTATGTCGGTAATGTGATTGACTACAATTCTGAGAAGTACCATTTAGAACGTCAGAAACGTCAAGAAGAAGCCTTCCAAAAGCGGCAGGCTGAAAAGTTGAACCACCCCGGTTCAAAAAATGAACGGGGGGCGTTCACATCTTGCACGGGGGCGGTTCAGGATTTGAACCCGAATAATATCGAATCTAGTGAGATTGATTCTAGTAAGAGTAACGATACTAGTCGATACAAGGGTGAGTTATCTTCAAAACCTTTATCAATCTCTGAGGCTTTCAAATTGAGGGAACATTCTTTCCTCACAGAACAAATTGTGATAGAGCTGGCAAGCTTTGGAGAACTAGCTCCGATTTTACAGGATAAAATCTTTCAAGCCAAAAGAGCTGTCGAAAAGCAATTTGATTATCAGCTCAAAGATAGATTTCCGCTTTTCTCAGACACGGAAAAACCTCGTTTATACGGCGAGTTCTTTGTCGATGAGCTTTATCGAGAAGTTACAAAACTACGATCTAAGGTGAGTATTGGTCAAGTCAATGGCAGACCTGTCCGGGATATTACAGGGTATTTTTACCGCATGTTGACCCTGTTTTGGAAGAAATGCTTGTGGCTTGTACTGCATTATGACTTTATCGCCTTAGAACAGAGAAAAAATGCAGGAGAAATACTCCTTGAGCTGGTAGATACATCTGTTAAGGATATTGATGACGAGCTCTACCTGTGGGTAGGTAAGGAGGTGATTTAATGTCTTATCCTAAGCGAGAGTATAAGGGGAGCTTATTGTGTCAAGAGATACTGTCAAAAGAACAAGAAGTTTTGCCTGTTATTGGCTGTTTGGGTCTATTATTCTGCTTGCTTGTCACCGCTTTCCTAGGATTTATTTTTGTCAATCCGAGATTACTATTTTAGAAAAAGGAGGTCATTTTATGGCGGTTATTATTTTGGCTGTAAACTTTGCTATGGTTTATTTTAGTTATGCGTTCTTATCGGGCTTACCCTTGGAAATTCGGGCGATTTTATCGGTTATTTTTACAGGTGTTTTACTAATTGTTAGCATATTGATTAAAGCAAGTAGAGAGATTATAGTTGAATTGAGGAGGATGAAATAAATGCTAAATAAAGTAATTCTTACAGGTCGTTTGACCAAGTCCTTGGAGCTTAAAAAGACACCCACTGGCAAGTCAGTGGCTAGTTTTACACTTGCTGTTGAGCGGCGACAAAAATCGAGTTCAGGTGAAAAAATCACTGATTTTTATGACTGTGTTATTTGGAACACCCCAGCTGAAAACTTAGCTGCTTGGACAGCTAAGGGGAGTTTGATTGGGGTAACAGGTCGCCTAGAAAAAAGAAGCTATCAGAACCAGCAAGGGCAACGTGTTGTTGTCACTGAGGTGATTGTTGAGGAGCTTACCCTCCTGGAGTACAAACGTCAAGCCAACACTCAGGAAGTAACTATTTCAGAAGCTCCAGCATCAGTACCTGCGGAACAAACTAGCTTTTTCCAAGGGCAGACAACTAATTTTGTAGATGATTAACTAAGATAAAACACAGATGAGAGGTGAGATGATGATACATGTGTTTTTAGGGAAAAATGTTGAGCACAATGTGAGGCTGATTAAGGAGCTGGAACGATTTGAGGTAGATTATACTCTTTTTGCCTATTCGGACATTGATCAACCAGTTCTGGATTTTTTGATGCTCCACTCAAAGGACTGTTTTGAGTTTTTGGCAGATAGGCTAAAGCCCTATCAGGTTAGAACTGATGTGAGCTATTCCGAACTCTGCCAAGAGGTACTAGCCGATACTGGGAGAAATATCAAGTTTCCACTGGTAGTTAAGGACGACCAGGTCTATGCTGGGTTAAGTACGTTGGAGATGATCAGTTTGATTTTCCCAAAACGGGTCAGGCTGCTACTGAGACGTCACTATTTGATCAAGTCTACTAGCATGTACAGGAGGGTCAGCTGATGAAAGACTTAACAGAATTATTGACCCCACCATACCCTAAGGGGATAATTGGAAGATTTGTCATAGGCTACTTGCTGATGCAAGGCAATAGCCTGCTAGCAGTTCTTGCGGTAGTCCTAGACTGGAGAGAATGGGCAATTCTTCCACTGCTAGGTTACCTGCTTGTTGTTCTTTATTTGATTTCAAGGGCTGGATTAAATCTCTCCTTCAAGTTCTCAGGACGATTATTGAGATTGCTCCTATTATCTCTTATGGGTATGCTGTTGGTCACGGTTTTTGTCCAGTGGATATCACAAGAACTATTGGGGCATGAGGTTATGACTAATCAAGCCAATGTTCTAAATCTGTTCAATAACCTTTCCCCAATAACTTTTGTTTGTTATTTATTGACAGCTTCGATACTAGAAGAAGTAGTCTATCGTGGCTTTCTCTTTGGCTTATCTGGTATTCCTTGGTTTGATGTGCTCTTGACAAGTGCCGCTTTTGCAGTATTGCATCAGCCAAGCTCACCGATTCTTTTTTTGCTTTACTTTAGTCTCGGCTTATTCTTGGGTAATTCTCGTCATAAGCAAGGACTAATTGCCGGTATTATACTACATGTTCTTTGGAACAATTTGGCAATAACCTTAGCTATGTTTCCATAACGAAAACGAGCTTTTTGAGCTCGTTTTTACTTATCTAAGGTTAGAAGTGGTTTGTCCTATGCCATTTTAGTATATTCTCCTGTAGGATCTGATATTGCCACTGAACCTGTTTCCAATAACAATAATCTGTACCTATCATAATCATAAGATTTTCCTTTATAAGGGTTAGGCTCAATGATGAAATGTTCTTGTTCTTTTTCAACTCGTTCTATCACTATTCTCTTTCCTCCTGTCGTAGATATATAATTACTTAAACGTCCTCGTACATCCGTTCCAGTAAAGCATTGAGAAATTTACTGCGGTTGGGGTAACCCGCCTCTTTAGTAGCTTTGTCGAGGTTTCTGAGGGCTTTCTGGCTAAAATAGATGGACTTTGATACATTCTTCTCTACAATAGGAGTTTCAATACCTAACAGCTTCATCAGTTGCTGGCTCTTGTTTTCTTCTAAATCCTCATCGACAAGTGCTGAAAAGGCATGAGTTGATGCTCGCTGTGTCTTTTCTGCTTTCTGTTTGGTCTTCATCATTTGGGCAAATTCATTCATATTTCAATTCTCCTTAATTTTTATCAATGGTTTGTTTGATGGTGTCAAATAGAGCAATCGTTCGCTCTATAAATTGCCTGTGGGAGCTGGTCTGGTATTTCTTTTCCCGACTAAGGTCGAAAATGGTAGTTCTTAAATTATTGGCCTCATTGAAAATTTCACGTTTTTCCAGATGACCTAGATAGTTCTCAAAGCCACTGATAGCCTCAATAAACTTCTTACTAGAAGCAGTGTTATGCTCGATTTTATTACCGATGAAATAAAGCTGAGCTGTCACCAAACTGTGACCCGTGTCAAAGTTGATAAAATCGTCTCTGAGATCGGAGATATAACTGTCTAAGGCTAGGAGACCAGAGACGCTGTCAAAGGATGGTGAGGCGATACCTATGATGGTATCTGCTGCTAGAAACATATTAGTTGTGACGTTACCTGTATCGTTATGGGTATCAATGACTACATAATCATAGTGGTTAGCAAGTTGATTTTTCTTTACCCAGGTTGAGAAAATCTGCTCTTTGTTGTTCTTTGTGTAAAGCTCCGCATTGACCTCTTTGAGGTCAGTAGACCCTGCAATCAGATCTATATTAGGGGCAACAGGGAGTGGAACAAGAGCTTGCTTTCGGAATATATTAGTTAGTTGATGTTTGGTTTCAACCTCTTCCACAAAACAATTGGTCGAATTTGCTTGCTCGTCGCTGTCAATCAAGAGTGTTTGACCAAACTGAGCTAGGTATTTAACAAAATTTTTGGAAAAGGTTGATTTTCCATCTCCCCCTTTTTTGTTATTGATGACAATGATTTTCATCGTGACTTACCTCTCTATCTATTTATACCCCTATTATAGTCGATGACTATAAAACTGTCAATGATTTTCGTTGAAAAACTGTCGGTTTTTATCAGTATAAATCAAGTATAAGAACTAATAAAGATTATGAGGATAGTTCTGTTAGAAATCCAAACAGAAAACAAATTAGAAAAAGACGGGCAAATCTCTTTGTTTACATGCTAATGATTAAAAAATCACTAGAATAGGAAGAGTAGAGTGCCCATTGACAATTTAATCCCCTCATCACTTGATTAGCGTGCCTGTGTAAGGAGAGTGATAGAGGTAAATTCCCAGAGATGGGCAACTGGCACAACACAAGAAGGAGGAAGTAACTTGTTACTCGTAGATTTACTATGTCAGTTAAGACTGGACTAGCCTTCCAGAGTTTGTCGTTACTGGACTAAAACGATGCAAAAAAATAAGGAGGAACATGCTCAATGAGTGATGTTATACTAAGTGATTTGAAAAGAATGGGTAGCCTTGGAGGTTATACCATTCGATTGAACCGGAAATTTCCATTCTCTTACACGGGTGGTTACTTGCGGCGGGATTATGTCGAGTTTACAAGACTAGGTATTATCAACGGTCAAAAGCAAGAGGTCTTTATTCGAGAACCATATAGTCGTGAACTGCTGGCAGTGATTGATAGCATTATGCTCAATAAGACACTGGTCGCTAGGCGGGTTAGCCAAACCAATCAGCTTCTTCTAACAGGAAAGGGGTATCGCCATGTCAACTGAACAGCAAGATCGTCAAGCCGCCCAATATATTGAGCGGAGCCTTGTTTTCACCGCTAGGCAGCTTTTTAAGCTTTTGGCTTTTACAGCTTCCAAGCTGGAAGGAGATAAAAACGCTTATAAGATTGGTCAACGAAAATTAGAGGAGTTACTCAACAGCCCTTATCAGATTAGCACGATTCAACTAGATGAGACCTTTTCTGAGTTAGGTCATACGGAGGTTGATATTGACAAATTTAATCAATTGATGGCAGAGCGTAACTTTCCCTTAGCTTATACTTGGGTAGGTAATACCCTATATTTCTACACCAAGGACAAGAGCGTTTTGGATGATCACCTCAACAAACTCTTAGAAGACTTGGCTAAAAATCCTGAGCTTTTCAAAGATTTGAGCAAGGACAAGACCTTGAATGAGGAGATTGCCAAAGCCAAGTCAGACGTGGTCTTTGAGCAGGGGGCTGTTAGGGATAAGGAGCTGGTGCGATGAAACATAGTCTAACTAAATTTATCTGGTTTACTGTTGTCGGTCTAGTAATGGGCTATATATGCCACCGCTTTAGGCTAGCTTATGATAGCCTTGACCATCTTCTCATCTTGGAGAGAATAAACACTATTGATATAAAAGGTCTTCTGGCAAACGAACCGTTCAATTTTAAGTTTACCCAGCAGTCAGCTTTAGCCTTTCTTATGGGTTTTGGAGCTGTGGAGCTTATCTACCTCTATCTCATCAGTAATGCTAAAACTTACCGTCACGGAGAGGAACACGGTAGTGCTCGTTTCGGGACACTTAAAGAGGCTAAGAAGTTTTGGAGTAAAAATCCACTGAACGATATTATCCTGTCAGAAACAGTGCGTTTAACTTTGACCGAAAAGAAGAGGCAGCGTTTTGACCGAAACAAAAACACGATTGTCTTTGGTGGTTCTGGTGCTGGTAAAACTTTTAGATTTGTTCTTAGTAGCCTTCTTCAAGCTATCTGCTCCTATGTGGTTGTTGATCCTAAAGATAAATTACCTGAAAAAACGGGTAAATTTTTCTTAGAACAAGGCTATCAAGTGAAAATCTTTGATTTAGTCAACATGACAAACTGCCACGGCTTCAATCCCTTTCGTTATGTTGATAACGAGAACGACCTTAACCGTCTTTTAACAGCTTATTTTAACAATACCAAGGGAACAGGGACAAAGAGCGACCCATTTTGGGACGAATCAACCATGATTCTTGTTCGAGCTATCGCATCTTACTTGGTTGATTTCTACCGACCGCCACGGACGCCAGCCGAGCAAGAGACTTTCAAGCGGTTGAGTAAGAAAGAAAAAGCTAAAAAATTGTCTGAAGAGAAGGATAAACTCGAAAAGGATAGGGAGCTAGGTCACTACCCCTCTTTCAAAGAGATTGGTCAGTTAATAAAGCTTTTAGCCAAGGAAGAAGGTCAGAAGAAAAGTGTGCTTGAGATTATGTTTGACCGCTATGCCAAGGTTTACGGAACAGATAACTTTACCATGCGGAACTGGTCAGACTTCCAAAACTATAAGGACAAGACTTTGGACAGTGTGATTGCGGTGGCAACAGCTAAATTCGCCTTGTTCAATATTCAGAGTGTTGTTGATATTACAGAGAAAGACAGCTTGGATATATTGAGTTGGGGAACACAGAAGACTATCGTCTATTTGATTATCCCTGATGATGATACAACCTTTTCTTTCTTAGCGGCTATGTTTTATAGCACGGTCTTTAGCGTATTAACGAGACAAGCTGGAGCAGTTTTCAAAGGAAAACTCCCCGTTCATGTACGCTTTCTCATGGATGAATTTGCCAACACAGGCACAGTTCAAGATTTCCAGCAAAAGATGACCACTGTTCGGTCAAGGAACATGTCTCTTGTGCCTATCTTACAGGATTTGCCACAAATCCAAGGTTTGTATAAGGAGAAAGAGGCTTGGAAGACCATTATCGGCAACTGCGACAGCCTTCTCTATCTTGGAGGTAACGAGAAAGATACCTTCAAGTACATGAGTGAGTTAACAGGTAAGCAGACTATTGATGTGATTAGTTCCAGTCGCTCTTACGGTGTTTCTGGTGGAGGGAGTGTCTCCCATCAAAAACAAGGTCGTGAACTGATGACGGTTGATGAGATTAAAAATATGCCTCGTGATACGTGTCTGGTATCTATTGCTAATGTCCCTATTTTCAAATCACAAAAATACGATCCGACCAAGCACCCAAATTGGAAGTATGTGGCGGATTCACCCGAACATCCGAACTGGTGGGACTATGACATCGACCAGTTGGAAAAAGAACACTTTAACCCGAACAACTATGAGGTTGGGGACTTGGATAACAAGCCCATTCAATCTCAAGTTGCCTAGCTAGAATTTTAAGGAGAAAATCATGCAAATTTTTAATGAAGTCATGCAACTATTGCAAAAAGGTGTTTCTGGAGTAAGTATTATTCTAATTGTTCTCGGTTTGATTGATATTGGTACAAACTGGGGCGAAAATGGAAGCAGTGCTGGTGTTACTGCTGGATTTAAAAAAGTTATCGGCGGAGCGATTGTTGGAGCTGCGGCAGCTTTCTTGTCTCAAATTCGATTTTAAGGCTAAGAAAAGGAGGTGACTGTTATGGTCATGTTACCATTTCTAGCTAATGAGAAAATCTCGGCTGAGACTTTGTTTGAGGGGTTTAACGTTGATCTGCAGTCTACCGCAGACCTCGTCAAAAATCTAGCCAATTACAATCCAACTGTTTGGAACTTCGTTTCCGCTATTACCAAGCAGGTCATGACCCCTCTGGCGATTGCCATCCTAACGGTTTTAGTGGTTCTTGAGTTTTCAAATGCGGCTCGAAAACTATCGGCAACAGATGGTGGAGCAACCTTTGAATTTTTTGCACCGCTAATTCTGAGGTTGATTATGGTTGTTATTCTGCTACCAAATGCTATGAATATCATTGAGGCTATCTTAGAAGTAGGCACTCATGTTATCTCTGGTGCAGCTCGGATCGTTTCTAAAGGTGGCATGAGTTACGACACTTTCTCTGGCTTCAAAGGTAAAGGAATTGTTGGCAATATGCTCATTGGTTTTATTGCTATCTTAATCTTTGTTTGCCGATTGATTAGTGTTGTCATTGTTAATGTGCTGATTACCATGCGTTTCATTCAGCTTTATCTAATGACCCCATTTACACCTTTGGCTATAGCAACTCTTATCCATGAGGAGCACCGCCATATTGGTATTGGCTTTTTCAAAAATGTCATTGCCTACGCTATACAAGGTGTTTTGATATTTTTGGTGGTAGCCTTTGTTTCGCTCTTTCAAAATGCAGCAAATGCTAATGCGACGGGTGTTGTCCAATTTATAGGAGCAGTTACGGGCTCTATTGTCCAAGCTATTCTACTCATTGTTGCCCTGATTGGGACACAACGGACAGCTCGGAATATTATGGGAATGTAGTGGGTGCCAAACTCACTACTTTCTTTTTAGAAAGGAATCTATGAACACACGAGTTTTTAAGGACGTGGGCAAGTACCAGCATAAGGCTTGGCTGGGCTTTACCACACGACAGGTTATTTTTGTGATTCCCAGTTTAGTTCTCACTGCCATTATCCTTGGAATCAATATCTTTTTATGGCAATTTGGTGACTGGTTTGTCTACACAGTCATTTTTAGTTTTACAGCTCCAATGCTTCTGCTGGGAGTCTATAAACCTCAACATCTCTTTTTTGAGACCTACATCAAATATCGTATGAATTGGGAAATGAGAACCCAAGTTCGTAAAATTAGTACAGGAGGATACCATGAAACATCTCTTTTCAAAGCGGCAAAACCAATCAAAGAGTGGAAAATTGAAGCCGAATGATACTGAAAAAAAGCGTGCTAAGAGGATAAAGGACGAACTTGCTCCGACAACAGGCAATACCTTTCTATACCAGGGGATTTTACCTAGTGGGCTCATGCAGGTTATGGATAATTATTTTTCACAGACCTACCGCCTAGGTGATGTCAACTATCAAACGGTTTCCCTCGACGACAAAGCGACGGTTATGGAGAAATATTCTGATTTAATCAACTCTTTGGATGAACAGACCAATTTCCAGCTGACCTTGTTTAACCGTCGTATCAATCTTGCAAAGTTCAAACAAGGTGTTCTCTACACTCATGAGAACGATGACTATAACCATTTTCGTGATGAGCTAAATGGGATGATGGAAGCTAATTTTCAAGCAGGGGAAAATAATTTTATCACTGAAAAGTACATTTCTTTTGGTCGTAAAGGAAGTAGCTCCAAGCAAGCTTTTCGTTCCTTATCGGAAATTGGAGAGCATTTCAAGAGTGGTTTTACAGAAATTGAGGCCAGTTTTGATCTGCTTAGTGGTCAAGATAGGGTTAATAGCTTAGCAGATATCTTGCGTGGCGATCATCATCTCCCTTTTAGCTACCGTGATCTCGAACTGACGGGTTTGACCACCCGTGACTTTATTGCTCCAGTTTCCTTGAGCTTCAAGGATAAAAATTGCATCGAAATTGATGACCGTTACCTTCAGATTGTCTACATCCGCGATTATGGAGCTGAGCTTGGTGACCGCTTTATGAGAGAGTTGATTCGGACAGATAGGGAGCTCTTGATTAGCTTGCATGCCCAAGCCCCTGAAAAAGCAGAATCAACCCAATCCATCAAAACAAAAAAAGGCTTAATAGAGACCCAAAAATCGCAAGTTTTAGAGACTAATGCTAAAAATGGTAATTTCTCTGGCAAAGCAGGATTGGGGATTGAAACTATGCTAGAGGAAGCAGATGATTTGATTAAAACGATGACCAAGACAGGTGATAAGCTCTTTAACACGACCTACCTTATCGGTATTTTTGCGGATAGTCAGGACGAGTTGAAAGAGGCCTTTGAGGAGGTCAAGCGTGTGGCAAGCTCGAATGATTTGGTCTTGGAAAAGCTGACCTACATGCAAGAGCCTGCTCTTAATGCCCTTTTGCCTTTTGGTCACAACTATCTTGGAGATGTTACTAGAAGTCTCTTAACCAGTAATATTGCGGTAAACTCCCCTTGGACATCCGTTGATTTACAGGATAGAGGAGGTAAGTATTACGGTATCAATCAGATTTCAAATAATATCATCACCCTGAACAGAAGTAGGCTTAACACACCGTCCGGTCTTATCTTGGGGACTTCTGGAGCTGGTAAAGGAATGGCAGTCAAATTTGAAGTTTCCTCGACTAAGCTGAAAAACAATGATGAGCAGACCGAAATCATTATTGTTGATCCAGAAAACGAGTACGGTATTATTGGTCAAGCCTTTAATGGTGAACGCATTGATATTGCCCCAGATTCTAAGACCTTTATCAATGTTTTAGATTTATCAGAAGCAACTGCGGATGATGACCCCATTCGAGTTAAATCAAGCTTTCTCTTGTCTTGGATTGGTAAGTTACTCAATAGGCAGATTAGTGCTCGAGAAAAATCAGTGATCGACCGTGTGACCCATCTCACTTATAGGGATTTTGAACAACCAACGCTAAAGCATTGGCTATTTGTCTTGAAAAATCAACCAGAACAAGAAGCGCATCAGCTTGCTTTTGATATGGAGTTATATGTTGATGGTTCTTTAGATATTTTTGCCCATGAGACAAATGTTGAGGTGACTAACAATTTCTTGATTTACAACCTTAAAAAATTGGACGAAGAATTAAAGCCTGTTGCACTCATGGTCATCTTTGACCAAATCTGGAACAGGGTGGTCAGAAATCAGCGGCTAGGCGTTAAAACTTGGATTTATTTTGATGAGATGCAGCTCTTGTTAGATGATCAGTATGCCAGTGACTTCTTTTTCAAACTTTGGTCTCGTGTCCGTAAATATGGTGGCGTTCCGACAGGCATTACTCAGAACGTTGAAACCCTGCTTTTAGACCCTAATGGTCGACGGATTATTGCTAATAGTGAATTTATGATTCTTCTCAAACAGGCTAAAAATGACCGTGAGGAATTGGTTCACATGTTAGGTCTGTCTGCAGAGCTTGAAAAGTACCTGAAAAATCCAGATAAAGGAGCAGGACTTATCAAGGCAGGCGGTACTGTTGTTCCATTCAAAAATAAAATTCCTGAGCACCTTAGTCTGTTCCAAATGATGAGTACAGAACCCAACAATATGTCTCAGTAGGGGGCGAGTATGGCAAATCTTAAAAGAGAGATGAGGTCAACTAGACAGAGATACAAAATTGCTAGGAGGGAGCAGAACAAGACCTTTAATCAGGCTAGGCAACAAGTGAAGCAGGTGTTTAAGCTTAGACAGAGCCAAGCAAACCAGCTGTTTGCTCATCGACCAGATCAGCTACAA
The DNA here is from genome assembly GCF_041807725.1 of Streptococcus sp. E17BB. Lineage (NCBI taxonomy): Bacteria > Bacillati > Bacillota > Bacilli > Lactobacillales > Streptococcaceae > Streptococcus > Streptococcus sp. E17BB. The sequence goes on along the minus strand of NZ_JBGTZC010000001.1, from coordinate 32,865 downwards.
GCGGTTAGTCAACAGCTCAAACTCAAACAGTCTAATGACCTTCAAAAGTTGAAATCAAGCCATCAGGAGGCTATGGCAGACCATAAACAGGCCTATGTAGACCATGTCTTGACAACCCCTTCTCAAGCTTTGACTGCTAGGGAATTGAAAAAGTACAAACTTCCTCATCTCAAACAAGATCATCAAGAAGCTAAAGAACGCTTTGTTGCTAGCAAGAAAGCCCTGCGACAGGAACAAAACAAGGCTTTTCTGAACTCAGTTTTTTCCTATGGTAGGAGTGAGAAACAGGAGACAAATTTTGGTAGCCGTCAGAGGAATTTTCAACCTTATCAAGACCAGCAATCAACCGTTTATGTCCATCGTTCGACAAGTGAGCGAGCTGTACGGATTTTTAGCCAAGCCAAGACCAAAACAGTTTCTTTCAAGCGTCAACCCGAGGAACAGGCGGATTCCTTAAACCAGCAGAAATCTCATCGTTTTAAGCGAACGGATTCAGTTGATAGTCATATCAAGCATAGCAAGTCAGGAAGGTTTTTTTACGATTCGGATACCCTAAAGGAGAAAAAGGCAGAGGTAACCAAAGCCAAAGCGGAGTTCAAATCCAGTCAGTCTCAGCTAAAGCAGTCTAAGCGTTCCTATCGTTACAAACGCCCACAAACAAAAGTTCTAAGGGCTGGTCGCTTTCTTACAAGAGAGCTGGTTTCAGAAGCAGATGATTTAGCCAGTATGCGTGACCTTGAACATACTGCTAGAAAAAGTCAGCAGTATGCTAAATTTAGCTATAAAGGGACGACAGGATCGGTTAAAACCATCAGAGGGACTTACCGCTTCGGTCGTCATCGAGTGACTAATCTAGCCGAACGCACTCGTAACTTTAAGGCTGGTAAGGGTTTTAAGCTGAATGACCCAAGCCGTCACCTCAATCAACGAGCCAGATCCTATCTTAGACACTGGAAAGAAAGGGTTGTCAAGTCTTATCAGAACTTGATTTCTACAATTAGGAGCCTACCTGAACTGATCACCAATGTATTTTTTAATCCCATGACTTGGTGGATTGCGGGTGGAGGCTTGTTCTTGATGATAATTATTTCAATGTTTATCTCTATCAATAACCAAGTTCTTATTCAGCAAGATGAGTTTGAGCTTAACAAAGCCTATACCCACATGACTTTACAGGATGCAGAAAACTCCATCTCAAATGAACGTGGGACGGTCTATTATACGAAGATAGATGATGTCATGGCCTACATGAACTATAAGTTCCAAGACTATGAATTAGCTGACAAGGTCGCTCAGCCAACGGCTGAACAGCTAGCTAACCTCAATTCAACCTCTAGTCTGACCAGCTCTACGTCTTCACAAATGACCTATCAAGATTACTTGACAGAGCTATGGGCAGACTTAAATGGTGGTGACAAGATTAAGTCAATGGCGGAACTCTACAAGGAAAACAAGTATGCCCTATCCAAGGAGGAGCAAGATGAGTTGCGAGAGTATCGAGATGAGGGAACCTATCTTGGCTTGTTTGAGCTAGACAATCCATTTCAGGGACAAGGCGACGATGATGTATTGACCATGCTTTACCGCTATGGTTATCATGCTGTCGATGGTAAACCTGAAAAGTCTAACCATATCATCTTACAGGCTGCACAGGGGCAGGCTGTTGTTGCTCCTATGGATGGCTTGGTTAAGCTAGACGGAAACGATGTCCTTATTGTCAGTGGTGAGGGTAAAATTGTAGAAGCTAGGTTGCGCCTGAAAGATATAGCTAACGGTAGTGTCCAAAATGGGCAGAAAGTTTATTCAGGAGAAGTTGTTGGAGCAGTTCAATCAGACCAAGGTTTGACAGTTCTTTACCAAAAATACAATGACAGTAATGAAAAAATGGTCTATGTTAACCCTGCTTTTTACTTTCCTCATGTGGCTCAAATGCAGACGACCATTATTGCCAGCATTGGTCAGTTCCAAGGTGATGAGGTTGGTCGTGCCAAGCAGGTTTACGATTATCTCAAGGCAGAGGGAGCAAGTAACCAATTTATTGCGGCTGTCTTAGGTAACTGGTCGGTTGAATCTGCCGTTACCGCTAAAAGAGCTGAAGGAGACTATCTTAATCCGCCTATAGGTGCAACGGACACCTCTTGGGATGATCCTAGCTGGTTGGCTCTGGGCGGATTTGCTATCTACAATGGAGGCTACTCCAATATCATCCACCGAGGTCTTGGACTAGGACAATGGACAGATACCGCAGACGGTGCCGTAAGGCACACTTTGCTTAGAACTTACGCAGACAGCAAAGGTAAGAAATGGTATGATTTAGAGCTTCAACTTGACTTCATGCTCCACGGTGACAGCCCGTACTACACTAACTGGGTGGCTCAACACATGAAAGATACTGGTAGCCCTGCGGCTCTCGCTCAGCTTTTCTTGATTTATTGGGAGGGAAATGCTGGTGATAAGCTCATTGAACGCCAAACACGAGCTATTGAATGGTTTTATCAGATTGAAAAAGGTTTTGCCCAAGCGGCAGCAGGGACGGCTAAGGTTGACCCTAAAACCCTTGATAGTATCCGAGGAGACCTCTATAATGGTGTGATTCCTGGTGATGGTAATGATATGGGCTATCCTTGGGGGCAATGTACTTGGTACACGGCCAAGCGGATCAACCAACTCGGCTTAACCTTGAAAGGTCGTGATGGTTCAAAAGTTCCTATTATCAGTGTGATGGGCAACGGCATGGACTGGGTAGGCACAGCGGCACGCTTAGGCGGTGAGACTGGCTCAACCCCTCGTGATGGAGCAATTGTCTCCTTCAACTTAGGCGATGCCTATGGTCATGTTGGTTTTGTCGAAAAAGTTTATTCAGACGGCTCATTCTTAGTTTCGGAAGCTAATTTTGACGGTTCGGCCTATAACCCAACAGGCAACATTACCTTCCGTAAATTGTCTGGAGTAGATGCGAGCATGAGCTTTGCTTATACAGTCAAATAAGTCTATCCAGAAGCTAGATTCCTGTGGTATAACAAAGAGGCAATGCGTATAACCCTAAGCAATTTTATTGCTAGAAGGGAGGTGTTGTATCATGGTCAGATTCCTAGACCACATTCTTGCTGTTGTGGCAGAAGTTGTTGCAGGTATCCTGCTCTACTTTATCTGTAAGTGGCTGAACAGTAAGAACAAGTAGCATTGTCAGCCCATCATCACCCGTTAATCTCTAGGAGAACGTCAAAAAAGCCCCCAACTACTGGCATGTTGGGGGCTTTGGTGTTGCCATGGGCAAATTCCTAGTATCCTAATCATAGCTCATTATTTAGCTGCTGTCAAATCAGAGCCATTATTTTTGACGATAGGCTTCTTTTCGGTCAGCTCGTTTGAGCTGGTCAAAGTTCTCAATATCTTTTGACCATTTCAGAACCTCATCAATCAAAGTTTTCATTTCATGCAGTTCGTCGATTTTAGCTGCATAAGTGATAAAGGATTTAGCACCAGAATAGTTTTTTTGATGATTACGCTTTTCTAGAAGTTCCTTGTCTTGCTTGATGTTGTTCTCGTACTTTCGAATAGCTTTAAGCATAGTTGGTGGCGTTTTATAGGAGACTTCTTTGGTTTTATTATCTTCTGCTAATTTTGCTTTGGGTTGCTCCTGTGTTCGCTCAGCTTGTCCTGTTTCTGAATGGTTTGGAATGCCAAAAATAGCTTCTGCCTCAGCCTCTACGTCTCTTTCCCAAGTAAGTAGCTGTTCTGGGGTCAGATTTCTTCTCTCTTCCTCGGTGAGAGCATGAATCCAATATGTTTCTTCTGTTGTCATGGTATCTTCCTTTTTATCATTCGATAGTCGCTGACTATTTTACGCTAATCCTCCTCAAAAGTCAACGGCTAAAATTTTTTAGATTTTTTTGGGTAAAAGACTTGACATTTATATAGTCATCGACTATTATAGAGTGGTAAAGATTATTTTATTAAGGAGAATGAGATGAAAAAAACTCTGACAAAACTATCTATCGTTGCGGCTGCTGGAGCTATTGCTAGTCCAGCGACAGCTCTAACTGCTCAAGCTGACACCCAAGAAATTCTTCAACAGTCTTCTGTGGTCAGTCAAACAAGCACTGCAAAAGAGCTGACCCTATCAGAAGCTCAGGAACAACTTTCTTTAGTTCAAATCAAGGCTGATGAAGCTGAAAAGGCTTATCAACCGCTTGAGGACAAGGCTACTGAACTAGAGAGCCAGCTTGAGAAAGAAAGAGGGCGAGTAGAGAGCCTTAACCAAGAGATTGTTCAGCTTGAAAAACAAGTTCAATCTATGGAAGAAGAGGTGCCACGAGCTGAGACAAATCTAAAAGAAGCTCAAGCAATTTATGAGACGGAGGCTACTAAAAATCCAGAACTGACTAAAGAGCTTGAGCAAGCTGTGGCTGACAATGATTTAGCCGTTCAAAAACAAACAGCTTTGGAAGAGAAGGTGGCAACTGCTCAGGAATCGATCAAAGCCAAGCAAGCTGATTTAGCAACTAAAGAAATGGACTTGGCTGCCGTTCAATCCGAGGTGGCTAGAACGCAAGCTAAGCTTCAAGAATCTGAAGCAGCTCTCCAAGTAGAGTTGTCAGCTGTAGAGACTGCACAAAATCAGTTGGCGGCAACTGAAACACAGGTGGCTACTAACATTGCCAAATTGGAAGAAGAGGTGCGACAAGCTGGTTCTGACACTGTTGTTTCAACCAGAACGCTGAGAGTGACGTCAGTTGATGGTAGCCAACAGGTTGAAAACAATAAGTCGCCAAAACATGAGCAAGTCATCTACGCTGGTACAAAAGCGATTGAAAAAGAATTAACACCAGACCAACTTAGAGAATACAAGTCCCAAGGCTACTTTACCTATCAACCTGATGTCAATTCAGTGAGCCAGTACATGGTGACCATGTTGAATGAACTCCGTGCCTTAAATGGGATTGACCTCCCTGTTCCAGAAGTATCCGCTGAAGCGATGGCTTATGCCAACCAACGTGCGGTAGAAATTAACAAAAACCAAGTGCTTAGCCATGACACCATTTTGGATACGACTGACCGCAATGGAGAAAATGCAGGCATCATGAACATCGCTATGGCATCTAATGCAGAAACACCGATTTTGTCTGACGAGCAGATGGCTTACCACCTCTTGAACCTTTACTTTGCGGACTATGAGAACCTCTACTCAGGTTATGGTCATCGTGTCACTCTTCTGACTGCCTCTGGAAATGGTCTGGGTAATGGCTTTTCAGGTCGCTACCATGTGATGGATTTTATTGATTCTGATAAGCTGACTGAAACGACTGACTTTTCGAGAAAATATTGGGAAGTGATGGGGGACTTCAGCTATGCGAATAATGTTGAAAACACTATGTTTTATAAAGGGAAACGACTGACTTTCCTACCACGGACGACCTTTACCTATGTAACCAAGATAACAGAAGCAAACCCCAATACCGCTAAAGCCGCTGCCAAAAAAGCCCTGGACGATTACCTCCTCCAAGCTCAGAACTTACTGGTTGAAGCTAGAAACGGAGTAGAGCAGACTCAAGAGGCTGTGGGAGCGAGACGAACAAGGTTAACTGATTTGACTAATCGATTATCTACCTTGACCGCAAGCCTCCCAGAGTTGGTACAAGCCGTTGATCAAGCAAAAGAAACGGTAACATCGGCTGAAGCTACCAAACTTGATTTAGATTCTGAGTTAGAGGCAGTAGTCGCAACAGCTACCAGCAAGAAAGCTCTGCTTGATAGCTTATCTCATAAAGCCCAGTCTTTGGTGCTCGCTAAGGAAAATTTGTACACAGCAACTAAAAAAGTCAGCGATTTGAAGCTTTCTTTGCTTGACCAAAATACTCGCTTGTCTAGCTTGACGACTGCTAGAGATAAGTCACAGAACCAAGTAATTCTTCTAAAAGGTCAATTGGAGGACATTTTGCCACAACGTGACCAAGCTAAGCGGACTTATGACCAAGCACAGGAGGAACTGAACACAGCGCAACAGCGCCTCTCTTACCTTGAAATAACCTCACTTTTGAAGACCGCGCCTGTTAAGTCTGGTGGAGGTGATGTTACCCCAACAATTCAAACTTCTAAAGCTAGCTCACAGGTTATCAAGAAAGAGAGTAGTCAAGCTACTCCTAGCTTGCCCGCAACAGGAGAAGCAAGTAGTCTGCTTCTAACAGGTCTTGGATTACTTATGTCAACGGTTGGCTTGACACGATTTAAGCGTGAAGATTAACGAATTAACCAGCTCTTTTTGAGTTGGTTTTTCTGTTAGAAAATCTGTTAGATTTTAACGTTCAAAAGCACAGCTATCTTCCTTTGACCATAGGCAGAAATTGATTCTTTTTGGTAAAGTTAGGGTAGTTCAGCCCCTTGACAACTGAAACCCTCCTGTCCAGATTAGCGTGCCTGTGTAAGTAAGGATAGAGAGTAATTCCCTGAAAGACGGGCTTCTGGCACAAGACGTAGATGAGGAAGTGTCTCTTTTGAGAACTCATAGGGTTACCTATGTCAGTTAAGACTGGACTAGCATCTCAGAGTTGACGGTTACTAGGCTAAAACCGTGCGAATGGTAGATATTTACAACTAAGAAAGGAAACAATATGACAACAAATAAAAATCAACAATTGTTCACTGTCAATGAACAAGAAAAATTCAAATTCCGTAAAAGTAAAAAATTCAAAAACCTCTGCTCTGTAGCAATCGGCATTCTATCCATTTCTAGATTAGGATTAGCAACAGCCCCAGTAAGTGCTGATGAAGCTGTGACACCAGCCGCCGCTGCATCAACCGTAGTCGCTCTTAATACGACATCGGAAGCCTTGCCAGATGCAACCGCCTCAAATATGGAGGCAACTGTCACTCCTGATACAGCAGTGGCTAGCCCTAGTGATGAGGTCGAAGAAGAAACTGGGACAATCCCTATTACGACGTCGCCTAGTTCTGTGACAGAAGCTGTTTTAACTGCCCAGCAGGAAGGTATTGTTGTGACGGAAGAAGCTGTCAAAGACTTTGGGACAACCACCTCTGTAGAGGAAACTCTTGAAAAGAAAGCCGAAATTGAAGCGGATTATGCCAAACAGGTAGAAACTATCAGCCAAGTTACAGAAGCCTATGCCAAGGAAAAAGAAGAGCATAAGGAAGCTACTTTGGCAGTCATCAACTTGAATCAGAATTTAAAAACTGAGTATGATGCTAAGATTGTAGCTTATAACAATGAAGTTGCTTTAGTGAATGCTCAAAATGAGGATATTGACCAAGCTTACGAGCAAGCTCGTCAAGCCTATGAGGCTGAGGTGGTCAATATTGATGCTTATAATGCTAATGCCAAATCACAGTATGAAGAAGCTTTCAAACGTTACCAAGCTGAAGTTCTGCGCATCACCCAGCAGAACGAATATAAAAAGCAGCAGTATCATACTGAACTATCAGAATTCAACAAACAGGTTGCCATTGTCAACGAGGACAATCAACAACTAGAAGCCGATTATCAAGCTGCTTACAAAAATTATCAGGCTGAGGTTGCTCGTATCAATCAGAGTAATTCTGAAGCAGAAAATGCCTATAATCAAGCACTAGCTACCTATCGTTCAGAGGTTGAGCGTATCAACCGTGAGAACGAAGCTAAGCGAGTAGCCTATGATGCTGCTCGAAAAACAAACGAAACAAATGCTGCCGCAACCGAAGCAGAGAATCAACTTATTCGTCAGCGAAATCAAAAAGCACAAGAAGCTTACGACCGTGCGATGGCTGTTTATCGTACGGAAAAAGAGCGACATGATCGAGCTGTAGCTGAGGCTCAAATAAATACAACTAGGGAGGGCTACCTTAGTTCGGTACAAGGACAACAATTAGTTCTGCCTAGTGAGCCAAATGCTAGAGCAACAATCACAAGTTCAACGGGCTTAAAATATGTGACTGAATCTGGTGCTCGAGAACTTGGTATTACAGATAGAGAAAAATTCCTATTCAATAACACTAGCAAGTATAATGATAACAACACAAGTTTAGATTATAATCAGGCTAAACGCTTGTTTGTGGACAGAGGAGAATATTCCTCTAATTATATTTTATTGGCAGCCAAAGAGGGAGATGTATTCTCTGTGGCTTATACTGGGTTACAAAATTCATATGTTGGGACAACTAAAATTGAAAAAATTGTCTATGACTATGAAGTTGTCTCCCTTTCTTCCTCTACACAAAAGGTCAACTTAGGTATTTATGATAATCCAGCAGTGACGATTGATTTATTGACTGAAAATGATAATAAATCAAAAGAAGTTCGAGTTAGAATTCGACCAAAATATTATGACGGTAACGGCAACCAGATTGATTTATCTCAATATGATTCTGTTTTTGGATTTGCTTCTTTATCTTCAGATTGGCATGCTGGCCAAAAAGAAGGTATTCATAATGCTCAAGGGTTAGAATTTATTAAAATCACAGGTTCAACAATTAGTAATAACAATGGCTCTTGGGAAAGTGATATTGATAATAACCACTGGTTGAGTGGGGGATCTAAATATGAAGTTGGGTCAGATGATTTGGGACAATATGCTTACTACCTTGCAGCAGCAGCTAAGGTCACTTCTAAGGATATTTCATTAGATTTTGTATCTAGGTCGTACAAAGAAGATACTTATGATACGAAGGGTTATTGGATGACTCTGAATTCAAACGTCAGAGCATCAGGTGGACTTATTCCAGCTCCGCCAAAAGAACCAACACTAAAATTGGAAGAAGAAAAAACTCCAACAACCATTCCAGTTGAAGTTCCGAACTACGAAAAATTACCTGAAGCTCCCACTGTATCTTATCTCTCTGCACCAGAAGCTCCTACCAAACCAACACCAAAACCATTGCCAAAAGAGCCTACAGTTCCAAGCTATGAGGGTCTGCCAGCAGCTCCAACAGTCACTTACAAAGAGACGCCGCGAGCTCCTCAGAAAGACCCAAGTGTTCCTCTGCCACCGAAACCAGAAATTCCTAACTATCAGGAATTACCACAGGCTCCTGTTGCTCCTAGAGTTAGCTATCATCAAGCTAGCTTGACCTATAAGCCATCAACCAAACCGACTAAAACCAATACGGATGTCTCGGGTGTGGTTATTGATGGTCAACCAGTTGTGGCTGAATCTGTCAACTATTACAAGATTACCTTGGACTACAGTCCATACAAGGGCATTGACGTTGCTCCACAGTTAATTGCTCAAGGTTTCTTTGGCTTAGATGACATTCCAGAGGAAGCACTAATCTTTGAAAATAGTGGTATCAAACTGGAAACTGCTGACAAGAAGGCTGTTAAGGGTATGACAACGACCGTTTACTCAGACCTGTCTAAAGCTCCAGAAACGGTTCAGAAAGCTATGGCTAAACGTGGATACACCCCTAAAGGACTGATTGCTGTTTTAGCTGCAGAAGACCCTAAAGCTTTCTATGAGACCTATGTTAGGACAGGCATGACCCTAACAGCTACTCTACCGATGACGGTTAAAGCAGATATGGCTAAAACAGGTGGGGAGTATGCGAACACCGCTTATCAGATTGATTTTGGTTCAGCCTATGTGACCGAAACCGTGGTTAACAACGTTATTCCAGTTGGTCGTGTACTTGTTAACTTCCTTGAAGAGGGGACTAGACAAGTCTTATCAAACCAGGTTATCGATGAAAACGATGTACTGGCAGGAACAGTTTACGATACGACTGATCGCAAACTGAACGAGATTGTGACCAAGGACGGTAAGACTTATGAGCTAATCCGTCATGAGGGTCAAGAACAAGGTAAAGTTGTTAAAGGTGATACAGTTATTGACTATATTTACAAGGAAGTCAAAGGCAATGTTTTAGTCAACTATAAGCTAGAGGATGGTACCGTTATTAAGCAACCAGTTATTGACACTGATGATGCTTCTACTGGGACATCATACGATACCACAGACCACAAACTGATTGAGATTGTCACAAAAGACGGAAAGACTTATAAGTTAATCCGCCATGAGGGTCAAGAACAAGGTAAAGTGGCTAAAGGTGATACAGTTATTGACTATATTTACAAGGAAGTTAAAGCTGATGTCATTGTGAACTACGTGGACGAAGAAGGAAATGTTATTAAACAACCTGTTAAGGATACGGAACAAGCCTCTACAGGTACATCTTACGATACGACTGATCACAAACTAGACTACATCACTGTTGACGGTGTTCGTTACAAGCTAATGCCTAAGAAAACGGTTGGTGTAGAAACAGGAACACTGACCAAAGATGGGGCAAGTGTTACCTATGTTTACCACAAGATTGTAACAAACTGGATAAAAGAGGAAGATAAAACCCCTCTGAAACCTCAAGAAGACGGTGAGAAAGACCGTGGAGAATTTATCGGTCGGACTTTCGTTGTAACGGAAATCGACCCAGAGACTGGTGATATTACTCACGTTTTCAAAAAGATTCCAGAACCTATACAAACAACACCACCAGCACCTCCTACTCAATCACCTCAGCCTGTAGCACAGTTACCAAAAACAGGTGAAGTGAGCTCAGCTGCCTTGTTTGTTCTAGGACTAGGAACAACGACTGTTGCAACTGGATTAGCAATTCAAAAACGCCGTAAAGAAGATTAATAAATCTCAAAAAATATCTACCATGAGCAAGTGTAGATTATTATGACGGCGGGCATTCCTAACTTAGGAGTGCCTTTTAAATTTACAAGCCTGTTAACAAATGTTATAATCTAGTATAGGTTATACGAGAACTGGGGGTTATACGCACCTCTACCCTTAGCTGAGGGGTCAGAAATATCAGTCATTAGAGAAGCGTGTTGGGGTTAGATTTTCCCCCAGACCTAGCATAGGTGCAGAGCTGACGTTCTAAAAATATGCGAAAAATCAAGGCATTCCTAAACTGGGAGTGCCTTTTTCTATTTTTGGAGGTAATCATGACAAATCATATACAAAAAATATTTGATTGGTATAAACAGTTTAATAAAAGCGATATCCTTATCAAGAGTAAATCGCTAGAATTTGAAATTGGACTAAACGAAAAGCAACTACCACATTTGCTAGGTCTCCACTATATTTCTAAAGAACATCTGAGGGGTTCAAAATTATATAGCCGTATTAGACGGTTATCTGATGAGGAGATTTTTTCACGCATTCAGGAAAATAATCCAAGTAAGATTACTATGGTTAAAGATAGGGTTAAAAACTTTCGGTTTTTTATGGAGAATTTGGAAAATGCCTATGCCTATGAACAGACCCATCCAGAAACAAAAATCACAAGCGACTATCTCTTGGTTGACACTCAAGACGGCAATTATCTCCAGTTAGGCATCGCTAATAATGGCATTGAGGATTATTTAGAGACTTTCATTGTCCGTAAAGATGATAGTTACTTTAAGGACTCACAAATAAAGGAACAGGTTGAGGGGCTTTATCGCCTTGATGAATCAATGATACCTGTTCCTTTTTCTTTTGATTTGGAAAAAAATCGGGTTCTTGAGGAGCAACGCCGACAACAAATGGAGCAGTTGATTTATCGTGATTCTGACTTAGACGGCTTATCGGATGGCTTGGAATATGCCCTGGGGACGAATCCTTTTTCAGTTGACACTGACGGTGACGGAATTAGTGATGGTGTTGAAGTTTGGGGTGGTACAAACCCAAAGATTGACGACCGCAAGCAGGAACTTCAGGAAACGATTGAACAGGCTAAAATTGAAGCAAGATCAGAGGGAAACCTTATTCACAGTAGAGAAAAATTAGAACAAAAGGAGCTATAAAATGAATCAAGAATTGACATTAGAACAATTTGCTCAACAGGATTACCCTAGCTTTGTAAAGCAGTTAATGATGATGGAGATGGATGTCTCTCCTGAACAAGCCGACATACTCTATGAGGAATACATTGACAACGATGATTTAACTCTCATCAATCCTGCTTTCTCAGACTTGCTGAATGATTTGGAAAAATACCGAATTGAGCAAGAAAGAGAAGAAGCTTCAAAGGGCTTGGATTTATAAGACAGAACACTAGGCAGGAGGTATCTTCTGCCTTTTCTATTTTGAGGACAGGATATGGAACAATTACAGGAAAGATTAAAAAGGAATGAACCTAATGATTTGCCCCTAAGAAAAAACATTCTAATTCACCAAGCCCAACACATTGACCTAAAGTGGGCTGATGTATTAGCCAGTTTCGCTAATGCTAATAGAATTGCTCCATTTATTGGTACACTTGATGAGGGTAAATTTGCTGAATTTATCAAAACACAAGAACAGATCACGGCTCAGGACTTGCCCTCCTACGTGTCCTTGTTTGGTCAAAATGGCTTACAAAAGATGAATACTCTCAATGAGTTCGAAAAGAGTATGGTCATAAATTTGGCTAAGTATTATCTAGGGGTTCATTATCAGCTTTTAGATGAACAGGGGAGCTATAGAGGTATCAAGATAGATCATTTTTTAGGTCCGATTGAAGGAAGGAATTTCATTAACATTACCAAGGTAGCCGCCAACTTGTCTAATCGTATCAGATTAGATTTTCAGGCTTACCTGGAGCAGGAGCGACAGCTGGGAGAGGCTACTGCCCAGCAAGATGAACCAGTGTCACCCATCTTGGAGCATTACGCTACTTCAGAACAAGGAGTTGAGTTCTACAAAGGAGAGGCGGGCTTTGAAGCTTATTTCAAAGGGCAACGAGTGGCTTTTTTGGCAACTGGTCAATCTGGTAAGTCAATCAGTTATGAAAATAGCTACCAACAGTTACCTTTCTTGGTTAAATATGACATCATCCAAGCGGTGAGTACCTATGTCTCCGAACAAGAGAGACAGGTTCGCTTGGCAGAACAACTTGCTGAGATCGATAAGTCAGTTGACCGAATTAACGATGAACTGGATAAGCTACGTGAGGAGTTTCCAGTAGGGTCTCGTTATTTGTTGGAAAAGGGAGGGTTTGCCCCGATTGTTAGTCATTACCGAACAGGGGAGATTGGCTATGACAGAGAAACCGAACAGTTCCAGTTGCCGATTTCAAGAGTTCGAGGAGCTATAACAGATAGTACAGTTGAAGTCTTTGATTCAGCTGAGGCTTTACGTCATAAGTTGAGATTGGACAATCTATCTCCGCATATGTTTACAGCAGTTCTGGAGGCGGCATACCACGTTGGGCAACCACGTTACCTTGGAACGACCCCGCCAGAGAGTTCTGAGCTAGCTTGGTCTCGTTTCTATGATTGGTTTGATCAATTTGGCAGTTTAGAGGCGGTCATCACACAAGCTGATGAGTACGGGTATTTGGATAAGACCTCAGAATTTTACGCTGAATATTTAGCAGACAAAGCATACGAACGTAAAAAACTAGATGAACAAAACGAGCAGAAACAGGAGCTTGTTACAGCAGTTGAAGAAGACCCTTTTTATGACTTAAAGTCGGTGACCTTTGAATTTTCTGAAGCGGGAGGTGAAGCTGGCAAAGTATTCATGAATTTCCAAGACCTTCAAAACTATCTGACGGGTCTTTTTGAACGTGATAAGAAGGCAGTTGACAGCTTTATCGAGCAATACTTGGAGACTGGAGAGAAACGCCATTGGTATGATAAAACTTGGCTGAATTTTAATTTTGAAAACAAACAAGGGGAAGAGTATGTTATTCGTACTCGTGTTGATATGGGGTTTGCTCAAGGCGACTTCAACCCCTACTTACAAAAGATTGAGCACTATGAGTTTCCTGGCATGGTTTTCCAAACTGAAGATGGTCGGTCAATGTCAATGTCTGAGTTTGGAGATTCACGTTTGTCTGAACATGATTTTTCACCAGATATCATAGCCTTACTGAAAGAAGCAATAGGCGATAATCAGCTAGAGACACATTTTGCTAATCTTCAATCTGCTTATGATTACGCCAGTCAGTTTGCCCGTTTCATCGAACGTTTTCCGATAATAGAGAGTTATGTTGGCTATGTGACGTCGCCTTATCCGTTATTGGAACAGGAAAAATTGATTGATGTAGCTCGAAAGGAGCTGTCCACTGGTCAGTACGTAACCGATTCGGTGACTTTGTCTGAACCAGATGACTTGCGTGGAGGCGTTATTCTGCCATCGTCTCCTGCTGAAACAGCTACTGAGTTTATAGAAAAAATTTTGGATGACCGTATAGTGACAATGACTGCCTTTGATAGCTATTACCTTTGGCATTGGGAAAGTCTGCAAGAGATGGGAGCTAGTCAAGAGATGATTGACGAGTTCCACAAGACCTTGCCAGATTTTTCTTTTAAGCTTGAGGGACTTTCTATTGAGGATAGCGACAACTCGGGGGCGAGTGGTTACCTAGCTTTAAATGGTGCTTCTATTGACGAGGATAGTATTAACCAATGGTTGGACGAACAGGCGGACGGTACGATGTCAGGACGCCTAGAAAAACTTGAGCAACTTGAAGCAGTTCTTAATTCCCAATGGCCAGTGATTGTAGAAGCTTATGACAAACATCTGGAGGCTGTTGTGGCTCGTTATGAATTGAGAGAAAACTTCTCAGAAGTTGTTGAACAGTTTCCCTTACCGAAGATTATTACACCATCGGTTCAGAGACAAGACTTCAGTTTCCCAGAGGATTTGACCGATTTTTACCCTAAAGGGACACGGGCTAAGGTGGAAGCTAACCTCGCAGCCATTCGTTTGCTGAAAGAATTAGAGGACGAAAGACGACAAGCCAACCCAGCAGAACAAGAAGTGTTAGCCAAGTATGTTGGCTGGGGAGGCCTGGCCAACAGTTTCTTTAATCCTTACGATACCAAGTTTGCGAGTGAGCGAGCGGAACTCAAAAATCTGATTAGCCCGTCAGAATACGATGCAATGAAAGAAAGTAGCCTAACAGCCTACTACACTGACCCAGCTATTATCAGAGAAATGTATCAGAAACTTGTTGCGGATGGTTTCAAGGGTGGACGTATTTTAGACCCATCAATGGGGACAGGAAATTTCTTTGCAGCCATGCCCAAGGAGATTCGAGAAAATTGTGAGTTTTACGGTGTTGAGCTTGATCCTATTACTGGTGCGATTGCTCAACAACTCCAACCCAGCGCTAAGATACAGGTCAAGGGATTTGAGGAAACCCAGTTTACTAGTGGGAGCTTTGACTTGATCATCTCAAATATTCCATTTGCTAATGTGCGGGTTGCAGATACTCGTTACGATAAGCCCTATGTTATCCACGATTATTTTGTTAAAAAGTCTATGGATTTACTGCGAGACGGTGGTCAGCTCTCTATCATCTCATCGACAGGAACAATGGATAAGAGGACAGGTAACGTTTTAAGGGATATTGAACCGACCACTCAATTTTTGGGAGGCGTCCGTTTGCCAGACACTGCTTTCAGGAAAATCGCAGGAACAAGTGTCACAACGGATATCCTCTATTTCCAAAAAGACGAGAGGAAACAGGTTCGACCAATTAGTCAGTTCAATGCCCTTGCCTTTGGTGGGTCAATGCAGTTACCAAACGATAATAGAGTATGGATTAACCCTTTCTTTGGGCGAGTTGACCCAGCAGACAATTCTTTTGTCCTAGGTGAGTTTGAGGTCAAAAACTTTAACGGCGGCACGCTAGCTGTTCGCCAAACGAGCGACGATTTTTTAGAAGATTTGAAGACTGCACTTAATCAAACTCTTCCAGCCTTTGATATTTTTGCTCCTTTAGCTACCTTGGAACAACCGATAGCCGTTAAGCAGGAGATTCCACAAGGTTTATCTGAAGACATGAGGCTCTATTCCTTTGCCTATGTTGGCGATACTGTCTATTACCGTGGCAATACCTCTATTCGTGTTGGAACGAGGGTTGAGGACATTTCCTACTATGTCGATGAAGAGGGAACTTTTCAGGATTGGGCAGACAATCCGTCAAAACGCCTTGTTGAGCAGTATCAGCAGTTGGGTATAACGGACGAGACTGCTCTGGATATTTACCAGTCCGACGAACCTGCCCAACGAGGGAAAAATAAAGGGTATTACAAAAAGACGGTGTTCTTTGAGACTCCTCTAACCGATAAGGAGGTTAGTCGTATCAAGGGGATGGTTGACCTGCGTGATACCTACCAAGCCTTGATTGACCTGCAACGACATTCTAACTACGATCAGTTTGATTTTGAGCAAATCTTAACCAAGCTAAACAAGGCCTACGATGACTTTGTTAAAAAGCATGGCTACCTGAACAGCACGGTAAACCGTAATCTTTTTGACAGTGATGACCGTTACTCTTTGCTGGCCAGTCTTGAAGACGAGTACATTGATGATATGAGCAAGAAAGTAGCTTACAAAAAGTCCCTAGCTTTTGAGAGACCACTCATTCGTCCAGAACGGATCTTTAATGAAGTGACAACAGCTAAGGATGCCTTAAACATCAGTGTGGCAGAAGGGCGAGGCGTTGATTTTGACTTTATGATGAGCCTCTATAAGGGTAAAACAGAACTAGACCTAATTGATGAATTAGGTGAGGAGATTATTCCTAATCCAAACCTCATCAACCAAAAACCTTTAGCCTATCTACCAAAAAACGCCTTTCTGTCTGGTGATGTGGTTACTCGTCTTGAGGAGGTTGAAGCTAAAATCCTTGAGGGTGATACATCGCATAACTGGTCACGGTATAAAGAGATGTTGGAGGAAATCCGTCCTGAGCGGATTGGATTGACAGACATTGACTACAAAATTGGTTCACGCTGGATTCCTGATAGGATTTATGCCTATTTTGCCCAGCAGACCTTTGTAAACAGACCGATAGAAAATTTTTCGGATACTCGCTTAGACCACGTTTTGAAGACCAACCCTATTGACCATAAAATGGAATACGTGTCAGGAGGATTGAGCTATTCATCTTCTCAAGATATTCAGCTAGGAGTAGCTGATAGCCGCCATAACCGAGGTCGTCACATCTTCTTAAACTTACTTAATGCTAATCAAGCTATTATTACCAAGAAAGTTGTTGAAGAGGGTAAAGAAAAACAGGTCATGGACGTTGAAAAGACAGCCGAGTTGCGAGCCAAGGAAGCAGAGCTTCAAGACCTTTTTAGAGCCTTTGTAGACAAGTCTCCAGAGATTCAGCAGGTCATGGAGGACGCTTACAATAACCTTTATAATCGGACGGTAACCAGAGAATATGATGGTAGTCATTTGGTTATTGATGGTTTAGCCCAAAACATTAGCTTACGCCCTCACCAGAAAAATGCTATTCAGCGGATTGTAGAAGAACGACGTGCTTTGTTGGCTCATGAGGTGGGTTCTGGTAAGACATTGACCATGCTTGGTGCGGGCTTCAAGATGAAAGAGCTGGGTATGGTCAATAAACCTCTGTATGTTGTACCGTCTAGTTTAACTGCCCAATTTGGTCAGGAAATCATGAAATTCTTCCCAACCAAAAATGTCTTTGTGACCACTAAAAAGGACTTCATCAAGTCAAACCGCAAGCAGTTCATCTCGAGGATTATTACTGGTGATTACGATGCTATTGTTATTGGTGATAGTCAGTTTGAAAAGATTCCAATGAGCAAGGAATTGCAACAAGCCTATATCTGTGACAAACTCAGTGAGCTGCGTGAAATTAAGGAGCGGAGTAAAGAACAGGGTGGCGATGGTCACACTGTCAAGCAGATTGAGACTTCTATCAAAGGTTTCAAAGAACAGCTCCAAAAGCTCCAAGAGATTGACCAAGATAGCTTTATTGAGTTTGAAAATCTGGGTATTGACTGTCTTTTTGTCGATGAAGCCCACCATTTTAAGAATATCCGCCCTGTGACAAACTTGGGCAATGTGGCAGGGATTACCAACAAGACCTCCAAGAAAAACATTGACATGGAGATGAAGGTTCGTCAAATTCAGTCTGAACATGACAATACAGGAATTATTTTTGCGACAGGGACACCTGTATCCAACTCCATTAGTGAGATGTACACCATGATGAACTATGTTCAACCTGATGTACTGGAACGTTACCAAGTTGATAACTTTGACGCTTGGGTTGGAGCATTTGGACAAATAGAGAACTCGATGGAATTGTCTCCTACAGGCGATAAATATCAGCCTAAGAAGCGTTTCAAGAAATTCACTAACCTGCCAGAATTGATGAAAATTTACAAGGAGACAACGGATATTCAAACCTCAGACATGCTCAATCTACCTGTCCCAGAAGCTCGAATTATCCCTGTTGAGAGTGAGCTAACGGAGAGTCAGAGGGACTATCTGGCTAATCTGGTTGAGCGGTCAGACGCTGTTAAATCTGGACAGGTTGAACCCACTGAGGACAACATGCTAAGGATCACCTCAGAAGCTCGAAAACTGGCTATTGATATGCGGTTGCTGGATGATAGCTATGACCTGTCCGACAATAACAAACTCCTGCAGGTGGTGGATAATGTGGAACGGATCTACTATGAGGGTGACGAGAGCAAGGTTACTCAAATGATTTTTTCAGACATTGGGACACCAAAGTCTAAAACGAACCTAGGTAACTTTGATGTCTATAATGAGCTGAGAAACCTCCTTATTGAACGAGGTATCCCAGCCCAAGAAATCGCCTTTGTTCATGATGCTAATACGGACGAGAAAAAGAATACCCTTTCTCGTAAGGTCAACGCTGGAGAAGTACGGGTCTTGTTAGCATCGACAGAAAAAGGGGGAACAGGTCTCAATGTACAGAGGAAGATGAAAGCTGTTCACCATTTAGATGTGCCTTGGCGACCGTCAGATTTGACCCAGCGAAATGGTCGTCTTATTCGTCAAGGAAACGAGAACAAGGAGGTAGACATCTACCACTACATCACAAAAGGCAGCTTTGATAACTTCCTCTGGGAAACCCAAGAAAAGAAACTCAAGTACATCACCCAAATCATGACTTCCAAAGACCCCGTGCGGTCTGCCGAGGATATCGATGAGCAGACGATGACAGCTTCTGATTTCAAGGCTCTAGCCACAGGTAACCCTTACTTGAGGCAAAAAATGGAGCTGGAGAATCAGCTCAACCTGCTGGAAAATCAAAAACGTGCCTTTAATCGCAATCAAGATAATGCAAGGGAGACGCTTAAGCAGGTGGACGACAAATTGCCAGCCTTGGAGCGGAAATTATCAGGTTTTGAGGTAGATAAGGTCAAGGCAGAAAACAGCAAGGGAGCTGACTTTACCATTACCCTTGATGGGCAGACCTTTGACAAAAAGAAAGAAGCAGGGCAGGCTCTTCATGAGTTACTCCTCAATAATCAATCTGATACAAAGGAGCTGAGAACTCTTGGAATCTATCGTGGCTTTGAGCTAAGGGCTTTGACCAATGATAATAAATCCGCCCTTTTTGACTTCTCAGAAACCCTTCTGAAGCCTACTTACATCCTTCAGGTAGTTGGGGCTAATCAATACCCTGTAACCTTGGATTTGGAATCAGCGGTGACTTCCATCCGTCGGATTGACAGTACTATTGATGGTATCGTCAAGGAGGAGGAGAAAGCTCATAAGATAATTGCCAACTACCAAACTCATGCTGCAGCAGCTAGAGAAACGCTAGAAAAGACTTTCCCAATGGAAGATTACCAGCGTGTGAAAGAGAAGTATGACTTGCTTGCTCCTTTGATTGAACAGGGCAAGCCTGTGGAAGTTATTGAAGAAGCCATTCAGAATTACGTAGACAGGCAACAGCCTAAAGATGTTAGTCATCAAATATCATTGGAGCTTTAATTAAAGAGGTCTTTCAGTACAAAGCTGAGAGATCTCTTATTTTTTTGAAAAATTTTTCTAAAGGTATTGACAGAATAATAGTCATCGACTATAATAGTCTTATATAAAGCTAAAAGGGGTAATGACAAATGACAATGGATAGTGTAAAATATCAGTTAGAAGAGTGGTTAGGAACAGGGTTTCGAGACCAGGAAGACCATCAAGCTTATCTTGCTCTAAAACAAGACTACGAAGAAGCAACTGGTGATATGCAGTTCTCTATACTAGAGTTACAGGGACGGTTAGATTACATCATTCACCAGGAAGACTATGACTGGGAATTCCCTGACCTCCCGTCTGATGTCTTTGAGGAGTATATGGTCAAGGTTGGGAAAACTTATCTCTTGGATAAGGAACAAGGGATTTCTTACCTCAAGTTTCTTAGGTTTGATAATTAAAGGGGTGATAAAATGAATGTGGTTATTGAGAATATTTTAGGTGGCTTCCTTATGGTAGCCTTTATGGGAGCTGTAACAGCAGTATTATTGACCGTATTATGGAAAGTTCTCCGTATAGCAGCTATCTCGTTTCTCATTGGTTGTGGGGTCTTTTATGCCGGTGCACTGTATATGATGATTTTCCAGTCAAGTTATTACTTGGGAGAGCTAGCTAAGGGCGATATAGAAGCCGTTGGTTTGACAGCTTATGTTATTTTTGTAACTCTGGGTGGCGTAGCTTACTGGTTCTGGTCAAACAGGGGGACAAGAATTACCAAACCGAATCAAGATAAGCAGAATACTCATTCAAACGATAGAAGTTATCAAGAAGAAGCGCAACAAGAACCACCACGCTTCCAACAACCAAGTGCCCTTCGCTTGCGGGATTTGGAACTCTTAGGCTTGGAACGTTCGGCTAGTGATGAGGAGATTAAGTCAGCTTATCGCCAACTGTCTAAGAAGTACCACCCAGATCTCAATCCAGACCCACATGCTACCATCATTTTTAAACAAATTCAGAAAGCCTATAATAATCTTATAGACAATCAACCATAAAGACTACTCGATTGAGTGGTCTTTTTTTTACTTCCCCAAAAGATGGGATAACCTGTTAGAAAATCTGTTATAAATACTATTTGTTTTTTCATTTCTACTTCTAGTTGCTGATTGGAGAAATGACAGACAATGGCTTTTTTTAATGATAAGCTGAGATTATCATACAGAAAACGAGGTAGATGGATGTATAACAAAGTTAAAATTCGCTTGATGGCTCTTTTAGGTGCTCTTATGTTAGTAGGATTTGTTGGTATGATTGGCTTTACGCTTGGTAACAAGATAACTCACCACCAAGCCGTCAAGGAGGCTGAAAAAAATGCCAGTCGTGTTTTGGAAGAAAAGGTTAAAGAAAACCAAGACAAGACCTTATCTGAGCAGAATATCAAGGACTTTCTGATTCAATACTACACCAAGAAAAAACTGGGAGAAAATAATCATCGCATCAAGTCCTTTATGACCGAATCCGCCTATAACAAGGAACTGACTGAGCAAGAAAAAGCAGTCAATCAAGTCAATAAAGAATTTGTTGTTGACTATGTTTTTGAAGAGGCAACTATCTTTATCAATCATCAAACCAATGAAGCTATCGTTGAGGTTAGTTACAGCCTCACTCACCTATCAGAGGTGACCGATGGTCAACAATTTAAGAACACTCACAGAGAGACCGATACACTTAAACTGAGCTA
This sequence comes from Streptococcus sp. E17BB, assembly GCF_041807725.1. Lineage (NCBI taxonomy): Bacteria > Bacillati > Bacillota > Bacilli > Lactobacillales > Streptococcaceae > Streptococcus > Streptococcus sp. E17BB. The sequence continues at coordinate 11,442 of NZ_JBGTZC010000001.1, read as the reverse complement.
TTCACTTGCTTCGGGAAAACTCTTGGTTAGTCAAATAACGCCATGGCAGCTTAACTTATCTGATTTGTCAGATGGAGGTGTGACCTATTTTGAGAACCAAGGGCTATCAGGTGGGAGTTCGTCCAGTCTCATTCCCAGCCTTGAGATAGGGCAAAAAACAGAATAAGCAAAGTAAGGTGGGGCGCTCTCACCTTAGCTATTTCCCCTAATAGGTTTTCCAGCTCTCCCCTCTCATCTCATCAGGGGAGCTGGTTCTGGTTCGAGTCCAGTTTAGGGGGTAGGAGGTACTTGATAATGAGTATTGAGGAACTAAAGAGAAAATCAATCCTAGATGTTGCTGCTGATTTGGGTGTACCTTTGAAAAGAATCAGCGGTTCTGTTTACGAACATAAAGACCATGATTCTTTACGTATTTTTGCGGATACCAATAGTTTCAAGTGGTTTTCAAGGGACATTCAGGGAGATGTCATCAACTTTGTCCAGTTGATAAAGGATGTCTCCCTTAATGAGGCACTCTTTTATCTTGGAAATGGAGAGTTTAAGCCGATTGAATTTAAAGAAGTTAAGCGAGAACCCTTTCGCTATCATCTCCAACCTTATGAGAATCCTAACATTTCAGAGGCTAGAATCTATTTGCGAGATGAACGCCTGCTGTCTGATGAGACCATCGACTTCTTTAAGCGGAATGGCGTTCTTGCAGAGGCTGTTAAAAAGACTAACGCCTACTATGAGCCTGTCATTGTTTTTAAGTTTTTGGATCGACTAGGGAAATTGGAAGGGGCTTCTCTCCAGGGAATTCGAGAGAATAAGAACCTTTACGACAGAGGGCGATTGAAGCAAACCATGATGAACTCCGATGGTACCTTAGGGATGAGTGTTGCTGTTGGTCAACCCAGACGTCTCGTCTTTTTTGAAGCCCCTATTGATTTGATGAGCTACTATGAGTTAAATCAATCTCAACTGTCTGACGTCCGTCTAGTAGCGATGGAGGGATTTTCAGAAAATCTCATTAGTCGCTATGCTTTGGAACTTATTGGGGAGATGAGAGGGCAAAAGGATTATCTTGACAGTGTTGAACGTTCCAAGTGGAAACAGACCCTATCAACTATTGCAAAAACAACCCCTTTTTTCAAGGAACACCCTGATTTTATCACGATTGCAGTTGACAACGATGAGGCAGGAAACAAATTTCTATCTAAGTTGCAAGAAAAAGGCTTGCCAGTAATGTCGGATTTGCCTCCCCTATTACCAGGTCAAACCAAATCCGACTGGAACGATATCTTAAAACAAGAAAAATCTGCTCAACTCTTTCATTCAAGTCATCGTGACTTGAATACTGTCATTGCTCAAGCCCAACAGGAGAGCAGACAAGAAGCAAGCCTTGATTTAGAGACAGTCTATGAGTATGCTGACAAAGCTTCTAAATTGTTTGAACAGCCTGATTTAGATAGGCAAAAGTTTGCTTTTTTATTAGCACACCATGATGACGGTGAGGTCTATAATCAGTATGCTGTCAGAAGTGACTTTGTCAACGAAATGATGGCTATTACTCGCCTGTACGTCGAGTATAAGGGTGACAAGGCTCAGATGATTGATGCCGCCAGTGCTCGAGGGTTGTTAGCAGATAAAGAAGAGTTTTTAAGACAGTATGCCAAGGATTTCATAAAACCAGCACTTAATCACTCATCGTCCTTAGAGGCGTAAGACTATTCCATTTTCTGTTAGAAATTATAGCAGAAAATAACTGATAGCCACGCATGGATTATCTATGCGTGGTTTTTGCTTGAGTTGGGGTTTCTTTGCCAATCATGATAGATTAAAGGTAAACCATAGAGAGGAGAGTTCAAATGGCAAAAACAGATGATTACAAAACTCTAGCGACGAAGATTGCTAAACAGCGGGAACTAATTGAAAAGGAAACCGCCAAGCTACATGAGATGGAGAACAACTATTATCGTGCTGTCCATGAGAGCCTGGCCGCAAAAGCCAAGCTGGCAGATATGAGCCTGAGCGACTACCTAGAAGCAATGAGTTAGGAGGTCAATGATGACTTATCAAATTGCTCTACTTCAATCGAGTAAGGTAGATGAGATTACCTTAGATACATTTTCTCAACTGGTCAGCCATGTCGAAAAAGAGCATTACCACCACATGAGAGCTGGTAGGACTGGTCAGATGTTAGAAATCAAGCAATACAATGACGGACAACTCATCCGTGAAAAAATCATTTCAGTAGGTTATACAGACTATACTGAAACCATCTTGGCAGAATTTGAGGTAAAGTCTCAAACCGTAGTCAATCGATTCAAGAAAAGGCTTCGCCAACTATTCAATCGCTTAAAACAGAAAGGAAGAAAACATAAAATGACTGATGGAAACAAAGTTTGGGAAGAGAAAAAATCAACAGAACCTCCCTTGACTCCAGACCAAGAACGTGCTCGAATTGCAACGGCAGTTTCTGTAGCGTCTAATGAAAAATCTGAGATTAACTATGGACAGGCTTATCAAGAAGCCCAGCAACCACAATCTTCTAGCGTAGTGTCACACACGCCGACTGACGAAGAGGTTGAGGCTGAGGCGGAAGCTGTTTTCGGTATTCCTGCAACCCAACAGAAGTCAGTTCAATCTACTCCAGTAGAGACAACACCAGCTGTTACCCAAGCCCCTAACTTGCTTGACCTTGTCAATCAGGAAAAACTCCTCAAGCATTTGGCAGTAATCGCTGATGAGCAAGCGCAAATTCGTCAAAAGATTTTGGATAACCAAGCCATTATTGATCAGGCTAAACGCCTAGAAATTGAAAATGAGAACCTTGAGCTTGAGTATCAAGCCCAAGAAGATACATTCCAAAAATTACAGCAGTTTAACGCTCTCTTTGAAGAATTGCGAGAGTATCTACAGTAAAAGGGCAGCTCTGCGGAGCTGTTTTTGCGTAAGGAGTAGAACATGATTAAGAAGAAATTAGTTGAGATTCCACCAGAAACCGATTGGAAAAAATTTCCTTACTTACGACTTCGACCCCTATTAGAAGAGTTGGTTGAAGCAGATGTTGAGAAGTTGGAGATCTATCTAAATAACTTAAAAGAGCGACAAGCACACTCCAAATCACCTCAAAAAACAAATCAACGGACTAAAGGACAGGTCTTGAAAGCCAAGCAAAAGGCTAAAAAACAGGAGAAAAAATTGGAAGATGAAATTCAAATTGCTAGAAGTCTTTTACTGGCAGAGAGTCTAACAAGAACAGGAGGCAGTTAACCATGAGAACCCTCATACTAGCAGAAAAACCAGATCAAGCTAAAAAGTATGCCCAAGCATTAGGGCAGGCGACTTGGAAAGATGATACTTGGCAATTTCACCATCCTAATCATGGTTTGGTTAGGGTAGTGAGTGCAGTAGGGCATATTGTCCAATTGGAAAATCCTCTCAAGCGACATGAGAATTGGCAGTTGAGCAATCTTCCCATTTTTCCAGAAGAGTTCACCTACCAAGTAGCAAAGGGCAAAAAAGATGTTTTTACCACTATCAAGCGTGAAGCCAGTCAAGCAGATGTCATCATCATTGGTACTGACCCAGGTCGAGAGGGTGAGGCTATTGCTTATCGAATTTTAGAAAAAATTCCCAAAGCTGTCTCTAAAATCAAATGGCGGCTGTGGTGTAAATCATTATCTAAGAAGAGCATTCAAAAAAGTTTTGAGCAACTTTTACCAGCCGACCAGACCGTCAATCTCTATCATGAAGCAGAAGCCAGAACGATTTCAGATTGGCTAGTTGGCTATAACCTCAGTCCCTTTACAACCATAAAAATGAAGAGCTACGGAGTTATTGCTCAACAAGATAAACCTATGTCGGTTGGTCGTGTTCAAACACCAATTGTTAATTTGGTGGTTGACAATGATGCTGCTATTGCAGGATTTCAACCGATTCCTTTTTTCAAGGTTCAACTTTTGGAGCAGGAAAATGAGCTAACCTTTACCACTCGTGAGATTTTTTCTAGTCAAAAAGAGGCAGAAAATTTTATCGCTCACTTAGCTAAACAGGGGCAGATTGTTGACATCATTTCTGAATTAGTTGAAAAATCAGCACCAGAATTATTTGATTTGTCTGACCTGCAAGCGCATATGAGTAAACTTTATCAATGGTCGGCAGATTATACGCTAGAGGTTGCCCAACGACTTTATCTGAAAGAAGTCACCTCTTATCCACGGACTGATTTCAAAACCATCACCAGCTTTGAATTTGAATATCTTAATCATAAGGATTATCTGGAGAGGCTGGCTATAGGGATTGATCTGGTTGGATTTGAAAAACATAAGGACAAGGTCTCAACTTTGTATGTTGATGATGACGCAAGTGGCGATCACCATGCTATTATTCCAACGGATATTTTTCTAAATCAGACCTCGCATACTTTTTCAGCGGAGGAAATTATTCTTTACAAAGAAATTGCCAAACGAACGCTCTTGATGTTTGAAGCGGATTATGCTTACCAAAAAACTAAGATTGTTTTAGATAATAAAGGTCACGAGTTTTCTACGACTGGTACAAAATTGGTTAGAATAGGTTGGCGAAAGTTTGTCCCAAGCAGAAAACAAGAGAAGCATTTGCCACAAGATTTATCTGTTGGTCAGTTCCTGTCTGTTAGAAAACTTTGTCTGTCAGATGAGACAAAACCACCTAAGCGATTAACGGAGGCAGAACTCTTATCAAATATTTTGAAGAAATATAATCTAGGAACTTCCGCTACACGAGCTGGTATTCTCAAGACCGTTTACGACAGGAAGTATTTGATCAAGGATAGAAAAACTGGACAGCTCTTTCCCCTTGAACGAGGACGACAGTTGATTACTTTCCTAAAACGGTTTGACATCATGTACACTAATGTGGAGACAACCAAAATTTGGGAAGACACTCTAGTTAGAATCGGTCGGGGAGAAATTAAGGCGGAACAATTTCTGTCTCAAGTTAAGCTAGCGATTGCTAAGCAGATTGAACAGGTTAATCGTCAAGAAAATCATCAAGGCTTAGATGAGAATGATAACAGCTCATAATTCAAGCTGAGATTTATCTGGGGGTTTGGGGGCGTAGCCACCAAGAATTTTTTAAGAGTTAGCAGAGGAAATGAACGGAGTTCGGACCTTTGCTGACTATTAAAAAACGGTTGTTGTCCTGACAACAACTCTGCTCGCAAAGCTCAAAAGAGAGACAAATGGCTGTCGCCATTTCTGTCCGACAACGTCGGACAGGGTATCTGTCGGACAATGTCTGACACCAAAACTGAAAGGAACTGAGACATGGATATCAAAAAAACATTTCGATTGAATTTAGAAGAGGAACAACAGCTACTACATGAAATGACTTTACAAGGTGAGACCAATTTCTCGAATTTTATCCGAAAAAAATTATTACATCAACCGCCTGCAACAGACTTGTCACTGCTGGCTGAGAATTTTTACAAAATTCACCAAGTTAGTCAGTTAGAGAACATCAATGAGCGTCTGTATCGGATTCAGGTCTTAGCTGAGGCAACTAATCAAGTTGATGCTTACAAAATGGAACAGGTGATGGCTTGTTTTCGTGATTTACTTCATGAGGCAGAACGAACTCTGCCACTAAGTGGAGATTTTAAGGAGAAATGGTTATGAGTGTAAATCGGAGCAGAAGTATCAAAAAAGAATTTTACATTGATGAGGGTGAGAATAATATTTTGAGAATGAATATGAGCAATTTTGGCATGAAAAAGTTCTCCACTTATGCTCGGAGAATGTTACTTTACCCTCAGCTACCTATTATAACTGTTGATACTTCTGATTATGATAGGGTGACAAAAGAGTTAAAAAGGATTGGCAATAACCTCAACCAAGTAGCTAAATTAGCTAATCAAAATAAGCAAGTTGATGCTCAAATGATTATTCAATTGGAGAGCTTTGTTCAAGAGTTAGCAAACGAAATGAGCAAAGATATTGCATTAAAAATTGAGGAGGTAAAAGCGAACTATGGTGGTCATTAAACATAAACCAATTCATGGTGTACACTATCGTACAAAGGCAATCAAATATATTCTCAATCCTGAGAAAACAAATAATCTAGAATTTTTGTCTGACTTTGGCATGCTGGGGCAGTTGGATTGGAAAATTTATGAGGACTATGTGGATTTGTATAAGTGGAATTTTGAGATAAATGATGAGCGTTACTTCCGACTAGATGATCGCTTGTTTGAAAAAAATAGACCCATACATGCTCATCACATTATTCAATCATTCTCGCCAGATGACAATCTGACACCAGAAGAAATCAATCGAATTGGTTGGGAGACTGCCAAAGAATTTACTGGTGGAAACTTTCGCTTTATCGTGACAACCCATATTGACCAAGATCACATTCACAATCACATTTTGATAAATGCTATTGACTTGCAGTCAGAGAAAAAGTTTGTTTGGAATCAGACACGTCATAGAGATTTACGGCAAATTTCTGATCGTTTATCCAAAATTGCAGGTGCAAAAATTATTGAACCGCAAAAATTTTCTTACACAGATTATCAGATGTATAAGAAAAATAGTCACAAGTATGAATTGAAACAAAGACTGAATTTTCTCTTGCGACATTCTAAAACCCTAGATGATTTTTTGAAAAATGCCATCGCATTGAACATTAAAATTGATTTTTCTGGCAAGCATACGACTTATTTGATGACAGATAGGGGCATGAAAAAAGTTATTCGTGCTGATAAAATTAACAAGAAGGAAGTTTATGATAAGGATTATTTCAAAATCTATTTTGCTAAAAAGGACGTCCAGAGACGGCTAGAATTTTTACTTAAGCACTCCAACAATTTTGAAGATTTGATAAAAAAAGCTAGTTTGCTTAAACTGTCCCTCAAGACAAAAACTAAAAAAATTGATTTTGTTTTGATGACAGGTGATGATTCGGTGACAATCAATTCTGAACAGCTCAGCAAAAAATTTTCTTATGACTTGGCTTACTTTGAAGACTATTTTTCCAAAGTTAATTCTCAAAATCAAACCTTATTGCCTCCTGAGGAACTGATTGATGCGTACAAAGAATTTGAAGCAATGGAAGATGTTAGTATTCCTGCTGAAGACATTTTTGAACAGTATGAGGAACAAAAGAGTGTGGATGAAGAACGAGATTTGTTTGAGGTTGAGCTAGAAGACTGGCAAATTGAACGTGAGGTGAAAGACGGTCTTTACATCAAGGTCTGGTTCGGTTTGGATTCGGAAGGTCTAGTGTTTATCCCAAGTACCCATCTTGAAATTGATATGACAGAGGATTTGGAGAAGCGGTATCGGATTTTTCTGGATGAGAAAAAATATTACTATCTCTATAATAGAGATAATTCAGAAGCTAATCGTTTTGTGATGGGTAAAACCATGATTAAGCAATTAAGCGGTGAACGACAAAAAGTTCCTCATCGAAAATATGTGACGGAGAAAACCCTTAAAGAAAAAATCCATCAGATAAATTTATTGATGAGATTGAATGTCAAGGAGAGGTCTTACACTCAAATTAAGTCTGACTTGATTGAGCAGATTGCTCAAAAAGAATTGAGGCTATCAGAAATCAATCAGAAGTTGGAAACCTTGAATAAAGTTTCTGAGCTATTAGCTGGTTGTGATAGTGATGATACGGATATTCAACGGCGTTCTCGTTTAGAGTTGAGTAAGATGAATGTGTCGGTTCATCTTACTTACGATCAGGTGGAGGAGCAACTCTTGGAATTGCAAATTGAACTTGAACAAGCTGTTAAGGATTACGAGAGCACCATTCATCAAATGGAGACCTTTATTGAACTTCTCAGGAAGTATAATGGAGAGGCTGACGTTAATCGTCAGACCGACAGAAACAAGGGGTTGGATCTATAAGCTGACAAATTTTTTATTTTTTGTGAAACAAAAATAAACTTGCGACGACTTTCTAAAATCTTTAGAATACCTAGTATGGTTAATAAGGTATTTGACGAAGCAAGTTTATTTTTAGATTTCCAAAAACAAACCGTGGAGCGATTTTTAGCACAGATTGCCCAGTATGATGAGGAGGCAAGGCAGAAATTGGTTCGACAAGGCTATAAGCTCAACAAGAAAGACAAACGGACGGTGCTGTTTACTTTTGGAGAAGTGACATTCTATCGTAATCGCTGGACGAAGAATGGGCAAACAGTTATCCCAGTAGATGAGTTTCTTGGTTTGGAAAAATACAGCCGTTATTCTAAACAGCTAGTCTATGAGGTGGCAAGGATTGCGACCTATACCTCCTATCGTAAGGTGGTGGACATTATGGCAACCACCTATAAGCTCACCATCACCAAGAGCTTGGTTTGTAAGGCACTGAAAGAGGCAGGGAAGCTGTTGGAAGAGCGAGATGCCTATCGGTTCTATGAGGAGGCTAATCAAGTTGAGAAAATCAAGGCGGACATTATCTACACTGAGGGGGATGGCGTTCTGGTTAAGGTTATTGACGAGAACACTCAAATGCCAGGGAACATGGAGTTGAGCCATTTCATGGTGCATACTGGCAGTAAGCAGGTATCAAAAGACCGTTTCGTTTTGGAAAATAAAAAGACCTTTGTGGGGGATAATAACCAAGAGGTCAGACAAACATTGCAAGATTACATTCACAATCACTTTGAGATTACTGAAGAGACCTTGTTGGTTTCGAACTCTGATCATGGTTCAGGCTATACGCCCTATATTTTCAAGGAATTAGCCAAAAGTCTAGGTATCAAGAAACATGAGCATTTCTGGGATAGATACCACCTTAACCTTCTGCTTGACCATTATTTCAAGACTTTCTCTGAAGACTTGAGAAATTTAGTTTATCAAGGTATCTCTCAGCATGATAAGTCAAGCGTCAGACTTGCCTTGAATACAGCAGAAAGTTTAATCGACGATGTCCTTAAACAGGAGGAGTTCGGAAAATTCGCTCAAAGATTGTTGCGAGACTTTTCCTACACCAAGCCACCTCATCTGAGAGGTTTACCTAAGTCAGGAATTGGTGTTATGGAAACCCAACACCGTAAATTGACCTATCGTATGAAGAAACAAGGAAAGTACTGGTCAGAAACAGGAGCGGTAACTATGAGTAAGCTTATCTTGCTAAACTACGAGAATCAGCTGAAAGAGCTATTTTTTGGTGATTGGCGTGAGGTTTTTGAGCCTTACCGAGAACTAGAGGCGCTTCCAGTCAGCTATTTTCTTAAAGATAAAACCTCATCAGATTATTACCTGAAGGGGAAGTATCATGGCAGAAAAAAATTATAAGTTATATTGGCAAAAAAATTATATTTTTAGGCTTTTTTAAGCATGTCCTGATTGCACTTTGTAAGGATTTTTGGTAGAATAGTTTTATCAAAATCAACGAAAAAAAAAAGGCGTGGAACTCTGACCCTCCACGCCACCGATTAAGACAATGAACGCTTGCCTTAGTCAGTCAAACAGTATTGTAACACAAGAAAAACAATATCGTCAAGACTGAAGCAAGCAAGTTTCAGTCTTTTTTGGTCAAAAATCCTCTAAATCTTGGATATTTTATTTTTTACTCCAGTTTCGGAACTCTGGGACACTGACGGTTTACATTTTTAGATTGAGAATTTTCAAGTTTTGTGCTATACTGGTAAATGGTTTCAGTAATGAAATCTAATTTTATGTTGAGGTGAAATAATGGAGACAATTATACCTGCCATTGTTGCTTCCCTCATCGGATTTGTGATTGGCTATGTTTTAATCAACGCCCGACTGAAGTCGGCTAAAGAAAAGGCAGAGCTAACTCTTTTGAATGCTGAGCAAGAAGCCGTAAATTTGCGTGGTCAAGCAGAACGTGATGCAGACCATATCAGACAAACAGCTGAGCGCGAAGGCAAGGCCAAGACCAAGGAACTCTTGATTGAGGCTAAAGAAGAGGCTAGACGATACCGTGAAGAAATTGTAGAAGAATTCAAATCAGACCGCCAAGAGTTGAAACAAATGGAAGCTCGATTGACCGATCGTGCTGTCACTCTTGACCGCAAAGACGAGAATCTTTCCAGTAAAGAACAGGCTTTAGATGCCAAAGAGCAGAGCCTGTCAGATCGTTCTAGACATATTGATGAGCGTGAGCAAAAAATTGGTGAATTAGAGGCGCAAAAAGCCCAAGAACTTGAAAAAATTGCTAATTTAACACAGGATGAAGCAAAAAGCATCATTTTAGCAGATACCGAAGCTGGATTGACCCATGACATTGCCACTCGTATTCGAGAGGCTGAGCGTGAGGTGCGTGATCGCGCAGACAAGATAGCCAAAGAATTGCTAGCGCAGGCGATGCAGCGCTTGGCTGGAGAGTTCGTGACGGAGCAGACCATCACGACGGTTCATCTGCCAGATGATAACATGAAGGGACGGATTATCGGTCGTGAGGGACGTAACATCAGAACGTTAGAGAGCTTGACGGGGATTGACATCATTATCGATGACACTCCTGAAGTCGTTGTCCTCTCTGGTTTTGACCCCATTCGTCGCGAAATTGCTCGGATTACACTGGAGCAGCTGATTAAGGACGGTCGTATTCATCCAGCTCGTATTGAGGAGTTGGTAGAAAAAAATCGTCAGGAACTCGATAACCGTATCCGCGAGTATGGTGAGGCAGCTGCTTACGAGATTGGAGCCCCTAACCTGCACCCTGATTTGATTAAGATTATGGGACGCTTGCATTTCCGTACCTCTTATGGGCAAAATGTCCTCCGTCATTCGATTGAGGTTGGTAAACTAGCAGGAATTCTCGCCAGCGAAATGGGTGAAAATGTCGCCCTTGCGCGTCGTGCAGGTTTCTTGCATGATATGGGCAAAGCCATTGACCGTGAGGTGGAAGGTAGCCACGTGGAAATCGGTACAGAATTTGCTCGCAAATACAAGGAACATCCTGTGGTTGTTAATACAATCGCCAGTCACCACGGCGATGTTGAGCCCGAGAGTGTCATTGCTGTGCTTGTTGCTGCAGCCGATGCCCTCAGTTCAGCCCGACCAGGTGCCCGCAATGAGTCTATCGAAAACTACATCAAGCGCCTCCGTGACTTGGAAGAGATTGCGTCTAGTTTTGATGGGGTACAGACAAGCTTCGCCCTTCAAGCAGGGCGTGAGATTCGGATCATGGTGCAGCCAAAGAAAGTATCTGATGATCAGGTAACGATTCTTGCCCACAAGGTTCGTCGCAAGATTGAGGACAATCTCGATTACCCAGGCAATATCAAAGTGACGGTTATTCGTGAATTGCGCGCCATTGATTACGCTAAATAGTCAAAAAAAGACCTCGTGAGGTCTTTTTTATCGGCTCTTTGTCAACTGTAGTGGGTTGACCAATTTAACACCGAGAGAGGACAGTTCTTGTCTTCTCTCGTTTTATGTTTATGGCAATGAAAATGCGAGTTTTGTCTTTTCAAAGTTTCTGAAACCA